>CAYRWZ010000001.1:0-32295 GCA_964428065.1 uncultured Comamonadaceae bacterium
TGGTGCCGATGGTGATTTCCGGCTGGCCGAACTTGGCGGTATCGGCGGCCAGGATGAAATCGCACATCATCGCCAGCTCGCACCCGCCGCCCAGGGCATAGCCCGCGACGGCGGCAATCACCGGCTTGCGGCACAGGGTGACCCGTTCCCAATTATCCGGGTTGATGAAGTTTTCCGAAAACGCCTCGACGAAGGTCTTGTCCTTCATCTCCTTGATATCCGCGCCGGCGGCGAAGGCCTTTTCCGACCCGGTCAGCACGATGCAGCCGATGGCGGCATCGGCCTCGAACGCATCCAGTGCCGCCGCCAGTTCCTGGGTCAGTTGTCGGTTCAGCGCATTCAGCGCCTTGGGCCGGTTGAGCGTGATCAGGCCCACCGCCCCGCGCGTCTCCACCAGGATCGTCTCGTAACTCATTTGGATCTTCCCCCCTTATTGTCTTGCGGATGCACCGGGTTTGATGGGTCGGTCTATGGCGCGGGCGACAGCGAGAAGCGCACCTGGGTCCGGCCGCCTGAGGCCCCAGTGCCCCCGGCAGCGCCAGCCGGAAACTCCAGTTTCAGCTCCTCCCCCTCGCGGCGGAAGCTGCTGGGCGCAACGCGGGCCCAGCCCAATTGGGGCAGAGTGGTGGCATAAAAGGCAATCACCTGATCCCGCGTCACGGTGCCGCTGGCCTGGACCACCACAATCCGCCCCGACGGCGCATCGAAGGCAACCGATCCGGCCTCGTTGGGCGTCAACCCGGCCATCAGCGGCACATCCTCCATCCCTTCGACGAAGCGGGTCTGCGCTACAGACCCAGCGGGGGCAATCACAGCGCCGGCAGCCGCCATCAGCGCCAGCACAAAGGTGACCCTGATCCCCGATTCCAGACGCGATCCCAGGCGCGATCCTAGGCGCGCCAGAATTCCGCTAATCACGATAAGTCCCCTTCGCCATATCCCCACTGCCATATCCCTGTTACCGGTGTTTCAGCGTTGGCAGACGTCACAATAAAAGGTTGATCGGTTGGATTGCACCATCCGTTTCACCAACCCCCGGCAGCCGGGGGTCGGGCAGGGTGCGCCCTCGCGGTCATAGACGCGCCACTGGTGCTGAAAATAGCCCAGTTCCCCCGAGGGCTGAACATGGTCGCGCAAGGACGATCCGCCAACCGCAATCGCCCGCGTCAGGACATCCTTGATCGCCGCAGCCAGTCGCGCCGCCTCGGCCCGGGTCACGCTGGTCGCCTGGCGGTCGGGCGCGATACATGCCAGGTTCAACGCCTCAGACGCATAGATATTGCCGATCCCGGCCACCACGGTCTGATCCAGCAGCGCGGCCTTGATCGGGGTGCGTTTGCCAGCCAGCGCCGCCGCCAGGCACGGCCCGTCGAACCCGTCGTCCAGCGGCTCCGGCCCCAGATCGCGCAACAGCGGGTGCCCGGCCACCGCCGACCCGGCCATCAGATCGATCAGCCCGAAGCGGCGCGGATCGTTGAAGCGCAGCACCGATCCTGCATCGGTGATGAAAATGACATGATCGTGCCGGTCATAGCTGTTGGGCAGGCCGGGGGTGATCGTCATCCGGCCCGACATGCCCAGATGCAGCAGCATCACATCGCCGCTTTCCACCCACATCAGGATATACTTGGCCCGCCGGTCGATCGCCGTGACGCGCTGCCCCTCCAGCCGGGCCGCCAGATCGGGCGGAATCGGCCGGCGCAGATCGGGCCGCCGCGCTTCGACCCGGACCAGCCGACGCCCCAGCAGGGGCGGCATCAGGCCGCGCCGGACGGTTTCGACCTCGGGCAATTCGGGCATCGGGCTGGGCCTCTCGCTGGACGGGTTCGGGTGCGGCGTATTATGGATAGGCAATGGAAACCCGCAAGCCGCGCATCGCCATCACCGACACCCCCGCCGCCGCCGTGCTGAAACTGGCCGATGGCCATGATGGGGCGGCGGTGGCCTGCACCGTTCTGGTCAAGGCCATGCCCAGCCTGGACCCGCAGGCGGAATTCGGCCCCTTCACCCCGCTGCTGATGCTGGACAGTTTCGGCCTGCACGGCGCGGTCATCTGGCGGCTGTTCGACGGGCTGTGCGGGCGCGATGCCCTGCGCACCCTGGCGGTGCTGCACGCGGTGCGGCTGAAAATCATCCACAGCGCGGCGGTGCGCGATGCCCTGCTGGGCCGGGGCACGCCGCTCGACCTCGACCATCTGGTCGGGGAAGTGAAGACCCACTATCCGGGCTTCGCCCGCACCCAATCCTAGACTGCCTTCCCCTAACCGGAGACCAGTCCGCCGCGCTTGACCTCGATCATCCGGCCGAAGGTTTCGGCAACACTGCGCCGGTGCGAAATAACGATCAGCGTGCGCCCGGCCAGATGCCGACGCAGCGCCGCCGTGATCGCCAGCTCCCCCGCCTCGTCCAGGCTGTTCAGCGCCTCGTCCAGCACAATGCACGGCGCGGGGGTCAGGAAGGCACGGGCGATGCCGATCCGCTGTCCTTCGCCCTGGCTGAACGGCTCCCCCCGCTCGGTCATCGGCGTGTCGAGGCCGTCGGCGGCACCGGCCAATCGCCCCGCCATCCGGCAGTCGTCCAGCAGGCGCGGCCAATCGACCCGGTCGGGCGGCAGGCCGGGGGCCATATTTTCGGCCACAGTGCCGGGGAAGAAGGCCGGGGTTGATCGCTGGAAGCAGAAGAACCGCTTGCGGTCGAACAGGGTCAGCGCGGTCATCGGACGGTCGCCGATCCGCACCTCCCCCGCATCGGGGCGGGCCAGCCCCAGAATGACCGACAGCAGGGTGGATTTGCCCGATCCGCTTTCCCCGAACAGGGCCACATGCTCCCCCGGCGCGATGGTCAGGGACAGATCGCGCAGCAGCCAATCGCCCGTGTCCGACCGCAGACCGACGCGGTCCAGCGTGATCGCGCCAAACCGGGCGGACTCGGTCTGGCGCTCGTCCGGCCCCTCCCCCGCGCCCGGAACGGGCGCCACCTGCTCCTCCGCGCCCGGAACGGGCGCTGGCCGCTCCATCGCCCCCAGCGTGCTGGACAGGCGGTCATAGGCATTGCGCGCATCGGTCATCAGCGGCACGGCCTCCCCGACCCGGGCGAGGCAAGGGAAGATCATCGCGGCGTAGTAGAGGAACACCAGAACTGTGCCCAGCGGCTGCCCGCCATTCTGCCCGCCATCCTGTCCCGCATCCCGGCTGCTCAGGAACAGCAACACCAGGCAGAGGGCGGAGGCGAGGCCGACAAACAGCTCCACCCCGGCATAATAGAGGGTCTGCCGCCGCCACAGCAGCATCCCCCGCTGCCACAGGCGCCGCGCCAACCCCAGTGTGCGCAGCAGCACCAGGCCACGCGCGGTGCTGAACCGAAGATCCAGGCTGCGTTGCTGCAAGCCCGCCGTCCAGCCGATGAAGCGTTCCTGATTGTGCATCTGTTCCAGAAAGGCCCGCTTGCGCCAGCGCGCATAGAGCCCGATCAGCACCGACAGCCCGGCAATTTCCCCCAGCAGCACCCAGAACAGCGGCGGATGCAGGGTCAGGATCACGGCCAGCATCGCCACCAGTTGCAGCGCCGCAATGCTGGCGCCGATCACCACATCCTTGATCAGACGCTGGATCACCTCGACATCGCCGGTGGCGGCGGCGATCACCCGCCCGACGCCCAGCCCCGCCACCGCCCGATAGGGACCGCGCAGCAGATTGCCCGCAATATCGCCCCGGATGGCGCGGATCAGCCGTTCCGACAGGGCGGTGGAACGGTTTTCCTCCGCCAGCCGCAGGGCGAAGGCCAGTCCTTCCACCAGCAACGCCAGCCCCAGAAACACCAGCAGCACATCCGCCCCGGCCATCCCGGCCAACCTGTCCAGCCAGCCGGGGTGAGTCGCACTCCCCTCCTCCACCAACGCCTTGACCGGCATCGGGCGGGCCACCACCACCAGCGTCTGCACCGCCGCCAGCAGGAAAATCGCCGCCAGACGCCAGCGATACCAGCGGTCATAGCCGACCAGCAGCCGGTCGATCTGACGGGGAAGAGAGGCGGACATCGGCAGAATCCGGGCAGAACGATAAGGGAAGGGCGGGCACACAAAAGGACTGGGACAAAAAGCGGCGTCGTTTTCGCTGCAACCGATCCTGTGCTAAGGCTTTCCGTGCAGTGCAGCAATCCTTTTCCGAATCATGGCCAAACCCTCACCACGCAAACCAACGGCCCATCCGCGCAGCCGGCCTGCAGAACCCGCCGCCCAAAAGGCAAAGGGAACGGCGGCTGTGGGCCTTTTCGGGCGCCTGCTCCGCTGGGGGCTGGTGGCGGCGATCTGGGGGGTGGTGGCGCTGGGGGCGGTGATTGCCTATTACGGCCTGCAACTGCCGCCAATTGACACGCTGGACGATCCCGTCCGCCGCGCCGGGATCACCGTTCTGGCCGCCGATGGCAGCGCGATTGAGGAAGCGGGCGACGTGCACGGCCGCGCCTACCGGGTGCAGGATCTGCCGCCCCATGTGCCGGGCGCGGTGATCGCGATCGAGGATCGCCGCTTCTACAGCCATTTCGGGGTCGATCTGGTTGGGCTGGCGCGGGCCTTCACGGTCAATCTGATCGAAGGGCGCCCCGCCCAGGGCGGCAGTACCCTGACCCAGCAGGTGGCGAAAAATGTCTTCCTGACCAACGAGAAAAGCCTGAAACGCAAAGTGCAGGAGCTGATCCTGGCGCTGTGGCTGGAGCAGCGCTACAGCAAGGATCAGATCCTGGGCATCTATCTGAACCGGGTCTATCTCGGCTCCGGCGTCTATGGCATCGATGCGGCAGCCCGGCGCTATTTCGGCAAATCGGCGCGCGAGCTGGACCTGCTGGAGGCAGCGGTGCTGGCCGGGATGCTGAAATCGCCGTCGCGGATCAATCCGGCGCGCGATCCGGCGGCGGCGGCGGCCCGCGCCGATCTGGTGCTGGCGGCGATGGTGCGGGCCGGGATGATCGATGAGGCCCAGCGCAGCGCAGCCCTGGCCCAGGCCGGGCGGCTGACCCTGGCGGCAGCGCCCCGGCCCGGCCGCTATTTCGCCGATTGGGTGCTGGATCAGGTGCCCGCGCTGGTCAATCCCGACCGCGATCTGGTGGTGCGCACCACGTTGGACCCGGCCCTGCAACGGCGGGTGGAAGCACGGGTCGAAGCGCTGCTGGCCGCCGAGGGGGATAAGCGCCGGGTGCAGCAGGCAGCCGTGGTGGTGATGGACACCCAGGGCCGGGTGCGGGCCATGGTCGGCGGCCGCAGCTATGCCCGCAGCCAATTCAACCGCGCGGTATCGGCTCTGCGCCAGCCGGGATCGGCCTTCAAGCCGATCCTGTTCGCTGCTGCGCTGGAGGCCGGATGGCAGGCGGATAGCCCGATCCTGGATGCGCCGGTGCGCATCGGCGGCTGGAGTCCGGACAACAGCGACCGCCGCTATCGGGGGGAGATTCCCCTGACCCAGGCGCTGGCCGAATCGGTCAATACCGCTGCGGCCCGGCTGATCCAGTCGGTCGGGCTGAACCCCACCGTCGCCATGGCGCGGCGGCTGGGCCTGTCGGGCCGGATGCCGCGCGATCTGACCGTAGCGCTGGGCGCGGGGGAGGCGAACCTGCTGGAGCTGACCGCCGCTTATATCCCCTTCGCCGCCAGCGGCCGGGGCGCAGTGCCGGGCGGGATTGCCGAAATCCGCGACCGCGATGGCCGCGCCGTCTGGCGCCCCGCAAGCGGCAGTTCGGAGACCGGGGATATGCTGTCGCCCACCGTTGCCGCAGCGATGCGCGATATGCTGGCCGCGGTGGTGGAGAGCGGGACCGGGCGGGCGGCCTCCCCCGGTGCGCTGGGGCCGGGAATTCGAGGGTTCGGCAAGACGGGCACAACCTCGGACTATGTCGATGCCTGGTTCATCGGCTGGGTCGAGGGCGCGCCGGAGGTGCTGCTAGCCGGGGTCTGGCTGGGCAATGACAATAATCAGCCGATGGACCGCGTGGGCGGCGGCGATCTGCCCGCCCGGCTGTGGCGCGGCATCGTAGCGGATATCTTGGGGCGTGACGAAGCGCGCCCGGTGCCCTAAAGAAAAGCGCATCATGGTTTCATCTTCCCCTCAGCGCGGCCCCATGCCCGCCCCCCTATCCGCCGATGTATCGGAGACACTGCCCCAAACGGTGCGCATCGGCACGCGCGGCAGCCCGCTGGCGCTGGCCCAGGCCAATGATGTGCGCCGCCGCCTGATCGCCGCCCACCCGCATCTGTCGGAGGATCGGGTGACAATCGAGGTGATCAAGACGACCGGCGATCTGGTGCGCGACCGCCCGCTGGCCGAAATCGGCGGCAAGGGGCTGTTCACCAAGGAAATCGAGGAAGCGCTGCTGTCCGGCGCGGTCGATATCGGTGTGCATTCGACCAAGGATATGCCGACGGTGCAGCCGGACGGGCTGGCGCTGGTCGCGTTTCTGGAACGGGAAGACCCGCGCGATGCCCTGATCGGCCCCTATGCGCGGATAGCCGATCTGCCGCCCGGCGCGGTGATCGGCACCGCCTCGGTCCGGCGGCAGGCGCAACTGCTGGCCCAGCGCCCGGATCTGCGCGTCGTCATGCTGCGCGGCAATGTTGATACCCGCCTGCGCAAGGTGGCAGAGGGCGCAGTGGCCGCCAGCTTCCTGGCCATGGCCGGGCTGAACCGGCTGGGCCTGGCGCAGCATGGGCACCCATTGACCCCAGCGGAAATGCTGCCCGCCCCAGCCCAGGGTGCCGTGTGCATCGAAGCGCGCGCCGGTGATCCGGGCGTTGCCGCCCTGCTGGCCCCGCTGAACCATGCCGATACGGCAGACCGGGTGGCGGCGGAACGGGCCATGCTGGCGGTGCTGGACGGATCGTGCCGCACACCGATCGGCGGGCTGGCGCTGCTGGACGGCGAAACGCTGCGGCTGGAGGGGCTGGTGGTCAATCCCGACGGCACCAATGCGATCCGCCTGAAGGCCGACGGGCCGCGCACCACGGCGGCACAGATCGGCACGCGGCTGGGCCGCGCCCTGCTGGATGCCGCGCGGGTGGCGGGGATTGCGCTGGACGCGCGGGGTTCGTGACGGCACCCTGATGGCTGCCGGAGCGGCGATCTTGAGAGGACAGGCGAGAGGGGAGACAAAAGACCATGCGCGTATTGATTACCCGCCCGGTCGAGGATGCCACCACCCTGGCCGATCAGGTGCAGGCCCGTGGCCATGACCCGATCATCTGCCCGGTCCTGCGGATCGAGGCGGTTGAATCGCCCCTGCCGCTGCTTGACGGCATTGCCGGGGTGATTGCCACCTCGGCCAATGGCATGCGCGCCTTTGCCCGGCGCACCCCGCGCCGCGATCTGCCGGTCTATGCGGTCGGCGCCACCACGGCCGAAGCCGCACGGAAGTTGGGCTTCCAAACCGTCACCGCTGCGGGCGGGGACAGTGCCGCCCTGACCGCGCTGGTGGCCGATCAGGCGAAGCCCGAGGCGGGGCCACTGTTATGGGTTGCGGGCAAGGTGACAGCGGGCGATCTGGCCGTCGGCCTGAAAGCGCGCGGCTTCACGGTGGAGAAAATCGTGCTGTACGATGCCCGCCCGGCGGAAACCCTGCCCGAAGCGGGGCTGCGCGCGCTGAAGGAAGGCCGGGTCGATGCCGCGCTGTTCTATTCGGCCCATACGGCGGAAACCTTTACCGCCCTGGCGCGCGCCGCCGGGGTGGAGGATGCCTTGGGCCACGTCCATGCCCTGTGCCTGTCCCAGGCCGTGGCCGACCGCCTGCCCGCCAAGTTCAAGGAGGTTCATGTGGTGGCAAAACCGGATCAGGCCGCACTGCTCGACACGCTCGACCGGCTGGCGAAGGACCGTCCGGGAACTGCGGCTGGATCGGCTGCGGCCCCTGCTCCCCACTCCAATGCGCCCCGCTCCAATGCGCCCGGCTCCATTACGCCTGATCCACCCGCATCTACTTCTTCTGGCGCGGCACCCTCTGGCACGCCTGCCAGCAGCCGCGTATCGGGCGGACGGGTCTGGCTGGCCGCGCTGGCCGGGGGTGGCATCGCCGCGCTGGCAACCATCGGCACTGCCGGGATCTGGGGGCCGCTGGTTCTGCCGCCGCAGGATCTGGACCGCACCAGCGAAGCCCGGCTGCAACAGATCGAACGCGGCCTGGTCGAAGCCCGCCGCGCGCTGGAAAAGCCGCCCGCCGATCCGGCCCTGGCCAACCGGCTGACCGCCATCGAGGCCGGACTGGCAGAGGTCAAGACCCGCATGAACGCCGCCGCCCAGATTCAGCAGGCGCAGGGCAGCGCATCTGGACGCCCGGAAACTGGACGCCCGGAAACTGGACGACCGGAGCAGGTGGAGGCGCTGGCCGCCCGGCTGGGCGTGCTGGAGGAAGGATTGCGCGGCACCGCCGATGCGGCCGATCTGGCCCCGGTGGCCGAACGGGCGGGCAAGCTGGCGAGCCAGATGTCAGCCTATGAGGAGCGGGTGGCCAAGGCGGAAGCCCAGATCAATGCCCGCGCCCGCGCCGCATCGCGCGACGGGGCGATTGCGCTGGCGACCGTTCAGTTGACCGATGCTGCGCGGCGCGGTGCCCCCTTTGCCGAGCCGCTGCGGATTTTGACCGGTGTGGCCGATGGCGATGCCCGGCTGACGGCGGCCCTGGCCCCGCTGATCCCCCTTGCCGATCGCGGTGCGCCCAACATGGCCACCCTGGCGGCGGAATTTACCGGACTGGCCCGCAGCGTGAAAGCGGCCGACCTGGCTGCCGGACAGCAGGGCTGGATGGCGGAAGTCTCCCGCCTGGCTGGACATCTGGTCACAATCCGCCGCACAGATCGGCCCGCCGGAGACAGTCTCGACGGGCGGCTGGCGGCGATTGAAACCGCGCTGGCGGCGGGCGATGGGGCGGCGGCATTGCCCCTGGTCACGGCCCTGGCGGAGGCCGACACATCCGGGCAGGCGGCCGCGATCCGCGCCTTTGCCGACCGGTTGCAGGCGCGGTTGACCGTCGATGCCGCCAGCGCCACGCTGTTCGATCTGGCCGTCAGCGGCCTTGCCGGGTCCGGCCAATGAGTGCCGAACCGGGGGTCAAGCAAGGGAAACCGCAACCATGCGCATCCTGAGTCTGTATCTGATCAAGCTGGTGCTGCTGGTGGCGCTTGCCGTGTGGCTGGCCGATCATCCGGGCCGCGCGGTGTTCGACTGGGGCGGCTGGCGGGTTGAAACCTCGCTGGCGCTGGTGCTGATCGCGGTTGCGGTGCTGACCGGCCTGCTGATGCTGCTGTGGCGCGGCTGGCGCTGGCTGCTGTCTGGCCCGGCCGGCTGGCGGCGCTGGCGGCGGGACGTGCGCCAACGCGAAGGCTATGACGCGATCGGCCAGGGGCTGATTGCCGTTGCCGCCGGCGATGCCGCCGAAGCGCGCAAGCAGGCGCGCCGTGCCCATGGGCTGATCCACAATCGGTCGCTGGCCCTGATGCTGACCGCCCAGGCCGCCCAGTTGGATGGCGATAGTGTCGGCGCCCGCGAAGCCTTTGCCGCCTTGGCCGAGGATTCGGCGAGCGCGCTGTTGGGTCTACGCGGGCTGGTCGCGCTGGATCTGGCGGCAGGCGACTTGGTGGCTGCGCGCCGCCATGCCGAACGGGCGCTGACGCTGAAGCCGAAAACCCGCTGGGTGCTGCGTGCCCTGGTGGAGATCCGCGAAAAACAGGCCGATTGGACCGGGGTGCTGGATCTACTGCCCGCCGCCGCAAAAATCGGCGCGCTGGCCGATGGCGACACCCGAACGCGCACCGCCCTGGCCGCCCTGGCGCAATCCCGCCGGGCGGAACTGGACGGCCGACTGGACGAAGCGCTGACCTTCGCCGACCGGGCGCTGGAGGTGGAGCCGACCTGGCTGCCCGCCGTGATTGCGCGGGCGCGGATTCTGGTCACCGGCGGCAAGGGGGCCAAGGCGACAGCGCTGATCGAACGGCTGTGGCCCAGCGTGCAGCACCCGGATTTGGCCCGCCTGCATCATCAGGCCGCCGGATCGCTGGATGCGCTGGCCCATGTCAAGCGGGCGCAGCGGCTGGTCGATCTGGCCCCGGATGCCGCCGAGGGTCATCTAGCGCTGGCGCAGCTGGCGCGCGATGCGAAATTGTGGGGGGAAGCCCGGCGCCATTTCGAAAAGGCCGCCGCGCTGGCACCGGGCGCTCAGCTTCGTGCCTGGCTTGGCCTGGCCGAACTGGAAGAAGCCGAAGGACGCGAGCCGGGCAAGGCAACCGGGTGGCGCACCAAGGCGCTGTCGGCACCCCGGGAGCCCCATTGGCAGTGCACCACCTGCGGGGCAGAGGCCGAAGCCTGGGATGCTGGCTGCACCACCTGCGGCAGCCTGGGCAGCATCGCCTGGGCCGACGGGGCGCACCCCCATGGTCTGGCGTCGAAATCCGCCGGATCGGGCATGGCCCAATCCTCCGGGACTCAGTCTAACGGTGCTTTGCCGCCACCCTTGCTGGCCGATATCGGTTAAGCCATGACCCGGCGTCGCCCCACCCCGCCACCCGCCCGCCGTATCGGGGAACAGGCCGTCACCCGCCCGTCGGGCCTGCCCAGCCTGCGCCGGGCGGACCTGCCCACGGCACCCCTTGCCTCCAGCTTGCTGGTGCTGGGCGGCGCGCGGTCGGGCAAAACCCGGTATGCCCAGCGGCTGGTGGAAGCGGCCGGCGGCGGCATCCTGATCGCCACGGCAGAGGCCGGCGATGCCGAAATGGCGGAGCGGATCGCCCGCCATCAGCAGGATCGCGGGCCGGACTGGCAGACGGTGGAGGAGCCGTTGCGGCTGGTGGAAACCCTGACCGCGCTGGCCGGGTCTGAGGGCGATGCCGGGCGGCCGATCCTGGTCGATTGCCTGACCCTGTGGCTCAGCAACCTGATGCTGGCCGGGCAGAACCCCGCGCAAGAGGTAGAGCGGCTGGCCGCCTGCCTGCCCGGCCTGCACACGCCGGTCATTCTGGTCTCGAACGAGGTTGGCCTGGGCATCGTGCCGGAAAATGCCCTGGCGCGCCGCTTCCGCGATCAGGCGGGCTGGATGAACCAGCGCATCGCCGCCGCAGCGACTCGCGTGGTGTTTGTGGCCGCCGGACTGCCATTGCCGCTGAAGTAGAATCGGCGCCAAGCGGCGTGACATTCCGCGTATGACATGACAAAAAGCGGGTGGCCATGGGATTGCCACGATTGACCGCAAGCGTTGCACCCATCACGACCCCGCGTATAAGACCCCGAAACGATCTGGAGTAAAGGGCATGTTTCGTCTGGTTTCGATCGTCGCTTCTCTGATGCTGGTCCTCTCCAGTCTGATGGCGGCCCCGGCGCGCGCCAACGATCAGCAGGAACTGGTGGATCGCGCCAAGATCACCGTCGATACCCTGCGCAACGATTCGAACCTGAAACAGCCGATCAACAATCTGTTGACGCGCGCGCGCGCCGTTCTGGTGTTCCCCAACCTGTTCAAGGCGGGCTTCATTCTGGGTGGCGAGGGCGGCAGCGGCGTGTTGCTGGTCAAAGGGGCAGATGGCACCTGGTCGTCCCCTGCCTTTTTCGGCATGGGGTCCGGCTCGCTCGGCCTGCAGATCGGCGCGCAACAGTCCGAAGTCATGTTCATCATCATGACCGAAGGCGGTCTGCGCAAGATCCTGAACAATTCGATGAAGCTGGGGGCCGATGCCTCGGTCGCGGTCGGCCCGGTCGGCGCCGGGGTGGAAGCCGCCACCACCGCCAATCTGGACCGCGATATCTATGCCTATTCCAAGACGGTCGGCCTGTTCGGCGGCGGCGCGTTCGAGGGCTCGGTGCTGACCCCGCGCGAAGAATGGAACCGCGCCTATTACGGTGACGGCGCCACCACCCGTGCCATTGCCATCGAGCGCAAGTTCGATAATTACGGCGCCAATATGCTGAAAAACGCCCTCGCCTCCTCGCGCTGACCGGCCGCATTGGCCGGCGAGGATGACGGCAGCATGACGGTCTCGTCCCGCCGCACGGCGGCGCTGATGCTGCAGGGCACCGGGTCGGATGTCGGGAAATCCTTGCTGACGGCGGGATTGGCCCGTGCGTTCACCCGGCGTGGGCTGCGGGTTGCGCCGTTCAAGCCGCAAAACATGTCCAACAATGCCGCCGCCTGCCCGGATCAGAGTGCGTCCGGCGGCCCGCCTGGCGGGGAAATCGGCCGCGCCCAGGCGCTGCAAGCCCGCGCGGCCCGGCGCATTCCCACCGTCGATATGAACCCCGTTCTGCTGAAGCCACAAAGCGATACCGGGGCGCAGGTGGTGGTGCGCGGGCGTGCGCTGACCCAGGCGGAAGCCCGCGACTATCAGGCGCTGAAGCCGCGTTTGCTGGCGGCGGTGCTGGACAGTTTCGCCCGGCTGGAGGCGGATGCCGATCTGGTACTGGTCGAAGGCGCGGGCAGCCCGGCGGAAATCAACCTGCGCCGGGGCGATATCGCCAATATGGGGTTCGCCGGGCGGGCCGAGGTGCCTGTAGTGCTGGTCGGCGATATCGACCGTGGCGGGGTGATCGCCGCCCTGTGCGGCACCCATGCGGTGCTGGAGCCGGAGGACCGGCAATGGATTCGCGGCTTCCTGATCAATAAGTTCCGCGGCGATCTGCGCCTGTTCGACGATGGCGTTACGGCAATCGAAACCCGGACCGGCTGGCCCGGTTTCGGCGTGGTGCCGTGGTTCGGCGGGGCGCATCTGCTGCCAGCGGAGGATGCGGTACAACTGGAACAGCCGGTCGTTCAACCGCATGGTCCGGCCGGAAGGCAGACGCGGATTGTGGTGCCGATGCTGTCGCGGATTGCCAATTTTGATGATCTGGACCCGCTGCGCACCGAAGCGCATGACCATGGCGCGGTTTCGGTCCGCTTCATCCCACCCGGCCAGCCGCTGCCCAGGGATGCGGATGCGATTCTGCTACCGGGCAGCAAGGCCAGCCTGGCCGATCTCGCGTTCATGCGCCGCCAGGGGTGGGATATCGACATTCTGGCCCACCACCGCCAGGGCCGCCCGGTGCTGGGCCTGTGCGGCGGCTATCAGCTTCTGGGACGCAGCATTGCCGACCCGGATGGGCTGGAAGGCCCGCCCGGATCGGCGCCCGGCCTGGGGCTTCTGGCCATCGATACCGTCCTGACCGGCCGCAAGACCGTCCGCCCGGTTGCCGGTACGGCGCATCTGCCCGGCATGGCGGCGGCGGATGGCATCCCGGTTCATGGGTATGAAATCCACATGGGCCGCAGCGCCGGACCCGATTGCGCACGCCCCTTCGTCACTCTGGCAGATGGACAGCCCGACGGCGCCTGGTCTGCCGATGGGTTGGCGGGCGGAACTTATCTGCACGGGATTTTCGCCGCCGACGGCTTCCGCACCCGGTTTCTCGACTGGCTGGGGGGCGGCAATCATGGGGGCGGCATCCATCCCGTCGCCTATGAGGCGCGGGTGGAGCGGCTGCTGGACGATCTGGCCGACCATCTGGAACGCCATGCCGATCTGGACGGGTTGCTGGCACTGGCGTGCAGCCGCTGCGGGGATTAGCCGAAGAATGCGGCGCTTCGACCAAATTTTGGTGGTGGATTGGAGTGCGGCGGCCAGCCCGAAGCTGGGGCGCGATTCGATTTGGATTGGTGGCCGAATTGAGGGCCGGAATGGGCGGGAGCAGATCGATCCAGTCAACCTTGCCACCCGCCGGCAGGCGCTGGACTGGCTGGATCATGCCATCCGCGCCGCCCTGGCCAGCGGACAGCGGCTGCTGATCGGCTGCGATTTCGCCTTTGCCTATCCAGCGGGTACGGCGGCAGCCCTGGGCCTGCCCGCCACCCAACCGCCCTGGCGTGCCTTGTGGGACTGGCTGGCGGCGGAAATCTGCGACGATCTGGACGGCAAGCCTAATGCGAATAACCGCTTTGCCGTCGCCGCAGCGGCAAACCGGCGCATGACCGGCGGCCCTGCCCCGTTCTGGGCCGCGCTGCCGGGCAAGGACGGCCCGTTTCTGCCGGTCAAGCGGCTGCGCGACGGGCCGATGCCCGTGGCCGAATCGCGCCGGGCCGAACGGGCCAGCGGCAGTGCGCATTCGGTGTGGAAACTGTCCACCGTCGGCGCCGTCGGCAGCCAAAGCCTGATGGGCATCCCTGCCCTGCACCGCCTGCGCTTCCGCCAGCCCTATGGCGAAGCGGTCCGCATCTGGCCCTTTGAATGGTCCCACGAAGACAACGGGGCCAAGACGGCACAGGTTATCCTGGCCGAAGTCTATCCCTCGCTGGTGGCGGAAGCGCCCGGCCATGCGGTGCGCGATGCAGCGCAGGTGGCGGGGCTGGCCGCCGCCCTGGACGCGGCGGATCAGCGGGGCGACCTGGCCGCATGGCTGGAGGGTCATGCCGGTTTTGCCGCCCTGCCTGATCCAGAAAAGGCCATAATCCTGGCGGAAGAGGGCTGGATTCTGGGGGTGGGCGTTTCTGCCCCCCTGTTGGTGTAACCCGCCATCGGCCAGGTGCGAACAGATAGTCGCGCGAACAGATAGAGATGCTGCCGGATGGAATGGCGGCGAGAGAGGAGAGGGGCGATGCCCGCGCGGTTGAAGGTGATATTGGCGGTAGGATTTCTGGTGATCGGCCTTGGCATCGGCGCGATCATCGCCTTGACCATCCTGCGCGGCGAGGGGGTATCGCTGCTGGCGGAGGATCGGGGCGGCTTCGGCACGCCGCTGATCGGCGGGGCGTTTGCGCTGATCGACCAAACCGGCACCCCGCGCACCGATGCCGATTACCGGGGCCGGTTCATGCTGATCTATTTCGGCTATACCTTCTGCCCGGATGTCTGCCCGACCTCCCTTCAGGTCATGGGCCAGGCGCTGGACCAGTTGAGCGCCGAAGAACAGGCCGCCATTCAGCCGATCTTGATTACTGTCGATCCGGCCCGCGATACGGTGGCGGTGCTGAAAGACTATGTGCCGCATTTTCACGAACGGCTGGTCGGCCTGACCGGCAGCGAGGCGCAGGTCGCCGCCGCGGCCAAGGCCTATCGAGTCTTTTATCGCAAATCGTCGCTCACCCAGGGCCAGGCAGACTATCTGGTCGATCATTCATCCATCGTCTATCTGATGGATCGCAACGGGGCCTACCGCACCCATTTTACCCACGAGGCAACGCCGGAGGCGATGGCCGCCGCCCTGCGCAAAGCCATCGCCGAGGCCAAACCCTGAGGATCGTTACCAGATGGAGGCGAACACCCGCGGCGCCTGCACATCGGTGATCAGGCGCACCATCTGGTGCAGGATCACACCCAGCGCACCGATGCTGATCCCCGCCACGGCCAGCAGCCACAGCCGATAGGCCAGCGGCAGAATGGGGCGGATGCCGAAACTGTCGGCATCGGCGGAGCGAGCGGCATTTTCCGGGCGTTCCACGGTGTAGATACGTTTCACGCCGGTCGGCAGGGTGGCGACGATGCGCAATTCCCGCAGCGCCTTATCCTCGCGGAACAAGGCGCGGGCACGCAGCATGGCGATTTCCAGATCGCGCGCTTTGCCAACATACGACCAGCTGCTGCCTGCTGGCCGTTCGATCTCGAACCGAGTTTCAACAGCAACGCTTGTCATGGCACAGCCCCCTCTTAAGAACCATACCAAAGTATCCGCCGAAAATTAAGGATTCAGCAAGGATTATCGTTTCGGAATTAACCAATCGTTTACTAAAACACACAGCCAAATTTTATCGGCATTCAAGCAA
Organism: uncultured Comamonadaceae bacterium; assembly: GCA_964428065.1. Taxonomy (GTDB): domain Bacteria; phylum Pseudomonadota; class Alphaproteobacteria; order Elsterales; family Elsteraceae; genus CAYRWZ01. The sequence continues at coordinate 15,751 of CAYRWZ010000001.1, forward strand.
AAAGCCCGTGCAGGCCGGACCCGCACGGGCATTCGCTTACCCCAAACCCGCCCGGTGGGGTTAACCCGCCGGCAGCATCCGCTGCTTCTGCGCAGCAGACTTGATCGCCGCCTGCAACTTTTCAAAAGCCCGCACCTCGATCTGCCGGACGCGCTCCCGGCTGATGTTATAGGTCTGGCTCAATTCCTCGAGGGTCAGCGGCTCATCCCGCAGGCGGCGCGCTTCCAGAATGTCGCGTTCGCGGGCGTTCAGCTTTTTCATCGCATCGCGCAACAGGGCGCTGCGCTTGCCCAGTTCATCGCGGTCGGCGATGACGATATCCTGGGTCTCCCGCTCATCGACCAGCCAATCCTGCCATTCGCCTTCACCATCGATGCGCAAGGGGGCGTTCAGGCTGTGGTCCGGGGCGGCTAGGCGCCGGTTCATGTCAATCACATCCTGTTCCGACACGTCCAGTTCGCGGGCGATCTTTTCCACCTGTTCGGGCTTCATATCGCCCTCGTCAATCGCCTGCATCTGGCCCTTCAGTCGCCGCAGATTGAAGAACAGCTTTTTCTGGGCCGCCGTGGTGCCCATCTTCACCAGCGACCAACTGTGCAGGATATATTCCTGGATCGCCGCGCGGATCCACCACATGGCATAGGTGGCCAGACGGAACCCGCGATCGGGCTCAAACCGCTTGCCGACATTGCCCTCCGAAATCAGCTCGCTGATCGGCAGGCCATAGCCGCGATAGCCCATGGCGATCTTGGCGACCAGCCGCAAATGGCTGGTGACCAGCTTGTGCGCCGCTTCGACATCCTCCCGCTCCTGCCAGGATTTGGCGAGCATGAATTCTTCCTCGGCGGTCAGCATCGGGAAGCGGCGGATATCCTGCAAATAGCGGGATAGATTGCCTGCCGCCCCGAGAACGGGAAGCGTTGTGGTCGCCATGCTTACCTCCTTACCCAGAAGCGGGCGGTGAACCCTTGGCACTCACCGGATGCGATTGCCAATATCCCACCTGCGCAGTCAGGATATTTACACTGTAAACCTAGCCGCGCAAGTGGTTTTTATAACCCTTCTAAAAACACCCGAAGCCGCTGTAGATCCTCGGGCAGTGGGCTGTCGAAGCGCAGTATCTGCCCGGTGACCGGATGGCGGAAGCCCAGCGTCGCGGCGTGCAGCGCCTGCCGCTCCCAGCCTTCGGTAAAGGCGCGGATGGCATCTGCCGCCACGCCCTTGCGCCGCCGGGGCGTGCCATAGACCGGATCGCCGATCAGCGGATGGCCGATGGCGGTCATATGCACGCGGATCTGATGGGTGCGCCCGGTTTCCAGCCGACATTCCACCAGCGCCGCCGTGTCCCCGCCATAGCGCGCCAGGGTGCGATACCGGGTCAGCGCCGGTTTCCCGCCGCGCGTGACGATGGCCATTTTCTTGCGGTCGCTGGGGCTGCGGCCGATCGCGCCGGTTATCTCGCCGCTGGGCGGCACCGGCGCACCCCAGACGAAGGCCAGATAGCTGCGCTCCACACTATGGTCGGCGAATTGCGCGGCCAGCCCGGTATGGGCGGGTTCGGTCTTGGCAACCACCAGCAGGCCGCTGGTATCCTTGTCGATCCGGTGCACGATGCCCGGCCGGGCCACACCGCCGATACCCGCCAGGCTTTCGCCGCAATGGGCCAGCAGGGCATTGACCAGCGTGCCGTCGGGGCTGCCGGGGGCGGGGTGAACCACCATGCCGGCGGGTTTGTCGATCACGATCACCTCTGCATCCTCATACACCACCGTCAGTGCGATTGCCTGGGCCTCCGGCTCTGCTGCCACAGGGTCGGGAACGCAGATGGCGAAACTTTGGCCGGGTTTGACCCGGATCGACGGGTCCAGTACGGTATCGTCGTCCAAAGTCACCTGCCCGCCCTCAATCAATGCTTTCAGGCGGCTGCGCGATAGATCGGGCATCAGCCCGGCCAGGGCGCGGTCCAGGCGTTCGCCCGCCGCCGCATCGGGAACGATGACGGTTGTCAGGGTAGCGGATCTGCAGGCAGACTCGTGGGTACTCATGGGTGACAAGTTTCGGCAACAGGGCTACGGAAGGGGATTAGCGTGCAGGGCATGGCGGCGCTCAAGGCATTGGTGATCGGGATGGGTGTGCTGATCGTGGTCGGCATGATCGGGCTGGTTTGGGCGATTATGTCAAGAACGGGAAACAGCGGGGCACCGCTTTCCGCCACCCTGTCCGTGCCCGCCGGCAGCCAGATCCGCAGCCTGGCGGCCACCGACGCCCGCGTGTATCTGGCTCTGGTGGATAGCGCCGGCAAGCAGGTTGTGCGCGTGCTGGACGCCAAGACGCTGCAGCCGGTGGGCCAGATCGCGCTGGAGCCCGCCCCATGAACTTCGCGTCCGACAATGTCGCCCCCGCCCCGCGGGAGATCATCGACACCCTGATCCATTTCAACCAGGGCCCGGCCAAACCCTATGGCCAGGACGAGGCGACCGAGCTGGCGCGCGCCAAGTTCCGCGACCTGTTCGAACGGGACGAGCTGGAGATTTTCCCGGTCGCCACCGGAACCGGGGCCAATGCCCTGGCCCTGTCCTGCATGGCGCCGCCCTTCGGCGCGATCTATTGCCACGAAAGCGCGCATATTCAGGACGATGAATGCGGCGCACCGGAATTCTTCACCGGCGGGGCCAAGCTGATCGGCCTGCCCGGCGATCATGGCAAGATCACCGCCGAGACACTGACGGCAGCGCTGGAGAAAGGCGGGGCGGGCGTGGTGCACCATGTGCAGCCCGCCGCCGTTAGCCTGAGTCAGGCGACCGAGGCCGGCACCGTCTATCGCCCGGAGGAAATCGCCGCGATTGCCGCCGTTGCCCATCGCCACGGGTTGGGCGTGCATATGGATGGCGCGCGCTTCGCCAATGCGGTGGCAACCCTTGGCTGCCCGCCGGCCGATCTGACCTGGCGCGCCGGGGTGGATGTGCTGTCCTTCGGAGCGACCAAGAACGGCGCCATGGCGGCCGAATGCGTGCTGTTCTTCACCCCCGCCCTGGCCGCGCAGGCCGGATACCGGCGCAAGCGGGCCGGGCATTTGCTGTCGAAACTGCGCTTCCTGTCGGCGCAGCTGCTCGCCTCGATCGAAAAGGGGCGCTGGCTGGCCTGGGCGCATCACGCCAATACCATGGCGACCGCGATCGCCGATGGCCTGTCGACGATTCCAGGCGCGGTGCTGCGCCATCCGGTCGAGGCGAACGAAGTGTTCATCGACCTGCCGGAGCCGGTGATCGAGGGCCTGCTGGCCGAAGGCTTCTGGTTCTATCGCTGGGGCAACCCGACGACCCAGACCGTGCGCCTGATCGCCGCCTGGTGTACCAGCCCGGCGGAAGTGGCGCATCTGGTGGCGCGGGCCCGGCACCATGCCGAACAGATGGCGGCATAACACGGCACAACAGGGTGGGCGGCAAAGGGGACGCACATGGTGGACAGCAAATATTCCGGCCTGACCCAGTTGGGCGGCCAGACCCAGATGCCCGAATCCCCGGACGAGGCCGAACTGGAAACCGTGCCGAACACCCAGGATGTCGATTACGTCATCCGCTTCACCGCGCCGGAATTCACCTCGCTCTGCCCCATGACCGGGCAGCCGGATTTCGCCCATCTGGTGATCGATTACGTGCCCGATCTTCTGCTGGTCGAAAGCAAGTCGCTGAAGCTGTTTCTGGCCAGCTTCCGCAACCACGGCGCCTTTCACGAGGATTGCACGGTCGGCATCGCCCGGCGGCTGGTCGATGTGCTGTCGCCCAAATGGCTGCGCATCGGCGGCTATTGGTATCCGCGCGGCGGGATTCCGATCGACGTGTTCTATCAGACCGGCCCGGTGCCCGACGGCATCTGGCTGCCCGACCAGGGTGTGCCGCCCTATCGCGGGCGCGGATAGGGGGCTGCCCCTCCCACTGCCTAGACCATTACCCGGCCCGCTTGCGGCCTAGAACCGCTTGAGCAGCCGGTCAATATAGTCCCGCTCGACCGGCGGGCGGTCGGGATCGGCGGCGCGGCGGCGCAATTCGTCATAGATCCCGCGCGACCGTTCGATCTGGTTGTCGTCGGGGATGGTGACATCGCCGGTATCCATCTGGCCCTGATTGGGCGGATTGCGGCCCAGCGGATCGCGATTGTCGCGGGCGCGCCGATCCATCGGCGTCGGCTGCCCCTGGCCTTGCCCTTGGCCCTGGCCCATCAGCTGCTGCATCTGGCGGGCCATATCGCGCATGGCTTCGCGCATCTGCTGCAAAGCGCGGTTCTGGGCGTTGGCCGCCCCATCCCCCTGCCCCTGCTGCAAGGCATCCTGCGCTTCGCGCATCGCCCGTTCGGCCCGGCCCAGGGAATCGGGAATCCCGCCGAACACATCATCCATCTGGCGCATCAATTCGCCCAGGCCGCGCCGCAGCGCATCCTGATCGGCGGCCAGATCGTTCATCCAATCCTCGCCGCCATCGCCGGGCTGCTGACCCTGCCCTTGACCCTGCTGACCCTGCCTCGGCTGCTGGCCGCGCTGACCGCGCTGGCCCTGTTGCCCCTGCTGGCCCTGTTGGCCCGGCTGGCGGCCGCGCTGTGCACCGCGATCCATCAGATCGCGCTGACGGCGGGTCAGGTCTTGCAGGTTCTGCATCGCCTGGTTGGCCGGGTTTTCGGCCCCGTCATCCTCGGCGAATTGCGGATCGGCATTGGCCAGATTTTCCAGCATCTGGCGTAACTGTTCCAGCAGCGCCTGCGCCTGTTCGCGCTGGCCCTGCCGCGCCAGTTCGCGCGCGCGGTCCATCATGCGCTGGAGATCCTGGGAGGAAATCACCTGCGCATTGGGATCGCGCGGGCGGCGCGGACGATCCGGATTCTGGGCATTTTCCATCGCCCGGCGCGCCATGGCGTCCATGAACCGGTTCATCGCCTGCTGCAATTCGTTGATCGCGCGCTGCAATTCCTCGTCCGGCGCCTCGCGGTCGATGGCGTCGCGCACCGCCTGCTCCGCCGCCCGCAGATCGCGCTCCAGCGTGCCGAGATTGCCTTCCTCCACCCGCACGGCCAGATCCCACATAAGGCGCTGAACCGGTTCAACGGCGCTGGTTTTGGTCTCTTCCAGATACAGCCGGGCGCGTAGCGCCGTCAGGCCCAGAAACACCAGCGTGTCGTCGTCATAAAGATCCGGCCGGCCGGCAATCTGTTCGATGGCACGGGCCACATCTTCGGCCCGCTCAGGGGTAGCGACCAGAACCTTGCGCTGGGCGATGATGGCGCGGGCAATCGGATGGTTGAACACCCGTTCCGGCAGAGTCAGGGAGGCAGGCGCGGTGGCGCTGGTCTGGCCCAGCGCATCGGTGGCGATCAGGCGGATTTCCACCGGCAGCCCCGCCCAGGGATGATCGGTCAGATCCTGATAACTGACACCCGCCAGGGTCTTGCGCCGCGCGACCGGCAGTTTCAGCGTCATCGGTTCCGCCGTGCCGGCCACCAGCCGGACATCGGCGCGCAGGGTTTCGACGCCATAATCGTCACTGGCCCGGTAATCCAGCCGGAGCGAGCCGCGCGGACTGCGCCCCGGTTCCTGGGCAAAGGCCACCTGCGGCGGCTGATCGGCCAGGATGGCCACCGGCCATTCGGCGATCACCCGTTCCCCTTGTTTGAGAGCCAGGGTTTCACCGCTGCTCAACGGGGTTTCGATCCGCCAGGCCCCGCTGTCGCCATTCAGGGCATCCAGCGGCTTGGTTTCGCCACTGGCAACCAGACTGACCGCGCGGCGGCTGCCATTGACCTGCGCCAGCAGCACGCTGCCGGCCGGGATCTCCAGCCGTGCGGGTGCGCCGGCCTGGCCCAGCAGGATCGGCGCGACGCCGGTATAGGCGGGCGGCGTGATCCAGGCATCGACCGTCAGAACCGGCCCGGATCCGGCGGCCAGTCGCGGTTGCAGCGCCCGCAGCAGGCGGTCCGGCGCGTCGGGCCCGGCAATCACCAGCGCGGCCACCAGCGCCGTTACCGCCAGCCCGCGCAAACCGAACCGATCCAGACCGGAAAGGGGGGAGCGCGGCGCGCCGACCCGCATCTGCCCGAGCGACCGCCCCAGACGGTTCAGATATTCCGCCCACAGGGCCGATTCGCCGGACGCCATCTGGTCCGACAGGGCCTGGAGCGGGCGATGGGACAGACCGCTCTGACGTTCGATCCGGCGGTCGATTTCGGCTGCGCTGGGCGGAACAATGCGGATTACGGCGCGGATCAAGGCGCCGGCGATCAGACAGGCACTGAGGCCGAGCAGCACGGCATGCGCCCAGCCGACCAGAAGGTCCGGCAGCCCCAGCAATGCAGCGATCAGAAAGACGGCGACCAGACCGGCCGGCAGGGCGAAGGCCGCCGCCAGCCGTTCCAGCCACAAGGCCGCAGCGGCACGGCGGCGCAGCAGGGATAAGCGCGCCAGAAGCGGCGAGAGCGACGAAGCTGGCGACGAAGCTGGCGACTGGGCTGGGGTTCCGGTCGAAATCCGCTCGCCGCTCATGCCATGTTACTCCGCTGCTAGGCCCGGCAGGAAGTCGGGCAGGGTTTCCGCCGCCAACAGCGCCGCCACATCGACCCGCGGGCGGATCACGGCGAAGCGGTCGCCATCGACCAGAATTTCAGGCACCAGCGGACGGGTGTTGTAACTGCTGGACATGACCGCGCCATAGGCACCTGCAGAGAGTATGGCCACCAGATCGCCCTCCGCCAAGGGGGGCATGGACCGGTCACGGGCGAAGGTGTCGCTCGATTCGCACACGGGGCCGACCAGATCGACCACCTCGCGCGCATCGCCCACTGGCTCGCGCAGGGGGATCACCTCGTGCCAGGCATCATACATGGCCGGGCGGACCAGATCGTTCATCGCCGCATCCAGAATCAGCGCCGTGCCGCTGCTCATCGGCTTGCGATACAGAACCTGGGACAGCAGCACCCCGGCATTGCCGACCAGATGCCGCCCCGGTTCGAACACCAGCGCGCAGCCGCTGCCATCGGTGACGCGCTTGACCATGGCGGCATAGGCGTCGATGGCGATGGTACGTTCGCCCTTATAGGCGATGCCGATGCCGCCGCCGCAATCGATCCGTTCGATCGGGTGGCCCTTGGCTTTCAGCGCGCGCACCAGATCGACCAGCCGGGTGAAGGCCTGTTCATAGGGGTCGATCTGCGTCAGTTGAGAGCCGATATGCACCGCAACGGCCGAAGCGCGAATCCCCTTCAACCCCGCCGCCAGATCGTAAATCGCCGCCGCACGGTCGATATCGATGCCGAATTTATTGGCCTTGGTGCCGGTCGAGATCTTGGCATGGGTCTTGGCATCGACATCGGGATTGACGCGGATCGCAATCTCCGCCACCCGGCCCATGGACAGCACAACCTCGTTCAGGCGCAGCAATTCGGCTTCGGATTCGACATTGAATTGCAGAATCCCGGCCTGAAGACCCTGGCGCATTTCATCGACCGTCTTGCCGACCCCGGCGAAAACGATCTTGTGGGGCGGCACCCCGGCGGCCAATGCGCGCGCCAGTTCACCGCCGGAGACGACATCGGCCCCGGCCCCTTCCAGCGCCAGGGTGCGGATGACCGCCAGATTGGAATTGGCCTTGACGGCATAGCAGATCGTCGCGTCGCGGTCGGCAAAGGCGGCCGCGAACTGCCGATAGGCCTGACGGATCAGCCCGGCCGAATAGACATAGGCAGGCGTGCCGACATCCCGGGCGATGCGGGCCAGCGGCACCGATTCGGCGTGGAGTTGGCCGTTGGAATAGTGAAAGCCGATCATGAGGCAGGATACTTCCGGGGATAGGGGGCAGAGGAGCCGGAGGGCGGATTGGGATCCCCCTTCTTGCCGCACGCAGCCAGCACCGGCGCGATCAGCGCCAGCATCAGCACGGACAGAATGACGCTCCTGCTCATAGGTACCGCTCCTTGGCGCGGGCGATGGCCGCGCGCACCTGATCCGGGGCCGTGCCGCCATAGCTGCGGCGGCGGGCGACCGATCCTTCCACCGTAACAAATCCGGCGACATCTTGGCGAATCTTTGGCTCGACGCTGCGCATATCGTCCACCGGCAGTTGATCCAGGCGCAACCCCTTGCTTTCCGCCAGCTTGACGATCCGCCCGGTCACATGGTGCGCCTCGCGGAACGGCAAGCCCAGCTCCATCACCAGATAATCGGCGAGGTCGGTGGCGGTGATGAAGCCGCCTTCGGTCGCCGCGCGCATCTCGGCAGCATTGGCCTTCAGATCGGTGATCATGCCGGTCATCGCGGCCAGCGACAGCGACAGGGTTTCCATCGCCTCGAACACCGGCTCCTTATCGTCCTGGGTATCCTTGGCATAGGCCAGCGGCAACCCCTTCATCACCACCAGCAGGGCGTTGAGGTTGCCGATGGTGCGCCCGGCCTTGGCGCGGATCAGTTCCGCCGCATCCGGGTTGCGCTTCTGGGGCATGATCGAGCTGCCGGTGGTGTAGGCATCAGACAGGGTGACGAAGCGGAACCGGTCGGAGCACCAGAGCACGATTTCTTCCGCCAGGCGCGACAGATGCACACCCAGGATCGCCGCGCAGGACAGGAATTCCAGCGCGAAATCGCGGTCCGACACGGCATCGAGGGAATTTTCGCTCGGCCGGTCGAACCCCAGTTCGCGGCTGGTGAACTCGCGGTCGATGGCATAGGGCGTGCCCGCCAGCGCCGCCGACCCCAGCGGATTGACGTTCAGCCGCTGCCGCGCATCGGCAAAGCGGCTGCGGTCGCGCGCCAGCATTTCGACATAGGCCATCAGGTGATGGCCGAAGGTGACCGGCTGGGCCGCCTGCAAATGGGTCGTGCCGGGCATGATGGTATCGGCATTGGCTTCGGCCTGGCCGATCAGCGCCGCCTGCAGCGCGCGCAGATCGCCATCGAGCTGGTCGATGGCATCGCGCACCCACAGGCGGAAATCGGTCGCCACCTGATCGTTGCGCGAGCGGGCGGTGTGCAGGCGCCCGGCGGCAGGGCCAATGATCTCGGCCAGCCGGGCCTCGATATTCATGTGGATGTCTTCGCGGTCGACGCGGAAGTCGAACTGTCCGGCTTCGATTTCGGCCAGCACCTGGTCCAGCCCGGCCAGAATGGCGTCGGCATCGGCCTGGGAAATGATGCCCTGCTTCGCCAACATGCGGCAATGCGCCTTGGAACCGCCAATATCCTGCCGATATAGCTTGCGATCGAAGCCGATGGAGGCATTGATCCGCTCCATGATCGCCGCCGGGCCGCGCTCGAAGCGCCCGCCCCAGAGCGAGTTGGAGGTGGTCGAAGTACCGGGCGATTTACCGGGCGAATTGGAACCAGAGGAAGCGGACATGGAGCCTGTTCTATCATCGTTGAGGAAAGACGCGCCGCAGCCGACCCGCCGGTCGGTTATGCTGATGGCGGGAGCCGGTATTCTCACCATCCTGTCGCCACATGCAAGCCTACTGGCCGCCCCCGGCGCGGATATTCCCAAGTTCAAGCGGGCGGAAACCCCGACGCCTCTGCCGCCACTAAATTTCCAGGATGCCGTCGGTGCCACCCGCAGCCTGCGCGACTTTCCCGCCCGGCTGACCGTGTTGAATTTCTGGGCCACCTGGTGCGCGCCTTGCGTGAAGGAAATGCCGTCGCTCGATCGGCTGCAGACGGCGGTGCGGGGCGATGATATCCGCGTGCTGGCCCTGTCCCAGGATCGCGGCGGCCTGCCGGTGATCGAGGAATTCTATCGCAAGACCGGGCTGCTCAACCTCGACCGGCTGGTTGATAAGACCGGCGGCACGGCGCGCGCGGTCAAACTGCGCGGCCTGCCGACCACCCTGGTGATCGATGCCGAAGGGCGGGAGATCGGCCGGGTCGAAGGCGATCTGGAATGGGATGCGCCGGACGTGGTGGCTTGGCTTAAGCGTCTGGCGGCACAAGGCTGATCAGCCGGGCCAGCAGCCCCTGGGCCGACTGCCGCCACGCCGCCCGTTCGGCCGCAGCAGCACCGCCGATACGGTGCGCCAGCGCCGGATCGGCCAGCCAGTCCGCCAGAATGGCCCCTGCGTCCGCACCATCCGCCACCTGACGCGCGCCGCCCACCGCCACCAGCCGGTCGGCCACGCCGGGGAAATTGTCCATGGAGGGGCCGAACAATATCGGCAGGCCCAGATCTGCTGCCTCGGCTGGGTTCTGCCCGCCATGGGGAATCAGGCTGCCGCCGATGAAAACCGCCTGCGCCAGCCGATACCACAGCCCCAGTTCGCCCAGACTGTCGGCCAGATAAAGCGGGTTTGCCGGGTCGGGCAGCTGGCCGCGGCTGCGCTGCGGCGGGGGGCTGTCCATCTGGGCGTCGGCCTGAGTGGCAATCTGGGCCAGAAACTGATCCGCCTTGTCCGGGTGGCGCGGGGCCAGAATCAGCAATGCCTGGGGGTGGCGGGCGCGCACGGCCCGATGGGCGGCCAGCAGGGCCGGCAATTCGCCCGGATGCACACTGGCCGCCAGCCAGACCGGGCGCGTGCCGATCCGGCTGCGGGCCTGCTCCAGCTCTGTCGGCGGGCAGGCCGGGGCCTCTGCCAGATGCTTCAGATTGCCCAGGGTCACCACATCCGGGGTGAAATCGGCCAGCCGTGCCGCATCGGCCTCGCTTTGCGCCAGCACGCCGTCGAACCGGCGCAGCAACGCCCGCACCAGCCAGGGCCAGCGCTGCCAGGCCCGGTGACTGCCCGCCGACATGCGGCCATTGACCAGCACCAGCCGCACCCCGCGCCGCGCGGCGGTCAGAATCATGCCCGGCCACAATTCCGATTCGATCCAAAAAGCGAGATGCGGCCGCCAGCGGGCTAGAAACCGATCCACTGCCCAGGGCAGATCGACCGGGGCGAACTGATGGATGACCCCCTCGGGCAGACGCCCGTCCAGCGCCCGCGCCGCGCCCACCGTGCCGGTGGTCAACACCACCCGCCAGCCGGGACGGTCCTGCCGCAGCGCCGCCAGCAGGGGCAGGGCGGAATTGGCCTCCCCCACGCTGACCGCATGAACCCAGATCACCCGTGTATCAGCCGGGTTGCTGCGATCGGACCCGCCCAGCCGTTCCCGCCAGCGGGTCGGGTGTTCCTTGCCCCGGCGGCGGCGCAGCAGCAACAGGGCGAGGACCGGCAGGGTCAGCACCCAGCCCAGCGCGCGGTACACCCAAAGGAGCAACAGGCCCCCAGATATCAGACCGAACATCGGGGCGCGAGGCATCACCCCGGCAGGGTTTCCAGATAGGCGCGATAGGTTTGGGCGATGCCGTCGGCCAGCCCGGTCCTGGCCCGCCAGCCCAGGCCGGCTAGGCGAGAGACATCGAGCAGCTTGCGCGGCGTGCCGTCGGGCTTGCTGGTGTCGAACACAAGATCGCCGGAAAAGCCGACGATCTGGGCGATCAGGCGGGCCAGATCGCCGATCGCGATATCGTCCCCCACCCCGACATTGACGATATCCAGCCCGTCATACTGGTTCATCAGATAGACGCAGGCATCAGCCATATCGTCGACGAACAGAAATTCCCGGCGCGGCGTGCCGGTGCCCCAGACCACAACCGACGATGCACCCGACACTTTCGCTTCGTGAAACTTGCGGATCAGGGCGGGCAGTACGTGGCTGTTCTGCAGGTCGTAATTGTCGCCCGGGCCGTAAAGGTTGGTCGGCATCAGGCTGATGCCGTCGAACCCGTACTGTTGGCGATAGGCCTTGACCATCTCGATCCCCGCGATCTTGGCAATCGCATAGGGGGAATTGGTCGGCTCCAGCGCGCCGGTCAGCAGATGCTCTTCCTTCATCGGCTGGGGCGCGAATTTCGGATAGATGCAGGAGGAACCGAGGAACAACAGCTTCTTCACCCCGGCCCGATAGGCGCCATCGATCAGGTTGATCTGCAGCACCAGATTGTCGCGGATGAAATCGGCCCGATAGGTGTTGTTGGCATGAATGCCACCCACCTTGGCCGCCGCGACGAACACATATTCCGGCTTGACCTTGGCGAAATAGGCATCGACCGCCTGGCGGTCGAACAGGTCCAGTTCGTTGCGGAAGGGGGCGAAAACCCGGCTGTGCCCGGCCTTGGTCAGGGCACGGACAATGGCCGACCCGACCAGCCCGCGCGCACCCGCAACGAAAATCCGCGACTCCTTGCCCATCGGCGGGGCCTTGGTCACTGCAACATCGGCCATGGTCTGCCCTCTATCCTGCATATCGGCGGCGGGTGCGGGTTTATCCGTGCTGGGCGACGCTGTCGCTGGTCTTGAACCCGGCATCGACCAGAGTCCGCTCCCGCGCGGCCAGGTCCATGTCATTGGCGACCATCATCTTGACCAGCTCGGCGAAGGAAACCTTCGGCTGCCAGCCCAGTTTAGTCTTGGCCTTGGTCGGATCGCCCAGCAGATAATCCACCTCGGTCGGGCGGAAATAGCGCGGATCGGTCTTGACATATTTCTGCCAGTCAAGCCCGGCTTCGCCGAACGCCGCTTCGACAAACTCCCGCACCGAATAGGCTTCGCCAGTGGCGACCACATAGTCGTCCGGCGCGTCCTGTTGCAGCATCAGCCACATCGCCTCGACATAATCGCCGGCAAAGCCCCAGTCGCGCTTGGCATCCAGATTACCCAGATACAGCGCATCCTGCAGGCCGTGCTTGATGCGTCCGACCGCACGGGTGATCTTGCGGGTGACGAAGGTTTCGCCCCGGCGCGGGCTTTCGTGATTGAACAGGATGCCATTGGCGATGAACATGCCATAGGCTTCGCGATAGTTGATCCCGTACCAGTGCCCGGCCACTTTCGACACGGCATAGGGAGAGCGGGGATAGAACGGCGTCGCCTCGCTCTGCGGCGGCTTGGCCGCGCCGAACATTTCTGACGATCCGGCCTGATACAGCCGCACCGGCTTGCCGCCCTGGTCGATATAGTCGCGCGCGGCTTCCAGCAGACGCAGGGTGCCGGTCGCGACCACATCGGCGGTATATTCCGGCGTGTCGAACGACACTTTCACATGGCTTTGCGCGCCGAGATTATAGATTTCGTCCGGCTGCACCTTTTCCAGCACGCGGCGCAGGTTGGTGCCGTCGGTCAGGTCGCCGTAATGCAGCACCAGCCGGGGGTTCGCGCTGTGCGGATCCTGATAGATGTGGTCGATCCGTTCGGTATTGAACAGGCTGGCGCGGCGAATGATGCCATGGACCTGATAGCCCTTCGACAGCAGAAATTCGGAGAGGTAGGAGCCATCCTGTCCGGTAATACCGGTGATCAACGCACGTTTCATCTTGCCCTGCATCTGGAATGGGAGGGAGCGCCGCCCGGCGGCGGCTCAAACCGTCATTGCGGGCGGAGTATATAACAACCGGCCGCAAGGGCCAGAGTTGTTTGACCCAAAGCGCAGCGACGCAGGTTAATTCATTGTAATATTACGCTTTTACCCCCGAAGCAACGCGGTCGAGGCTGGCCACGAACGCCTGGGCCGCACGGGAAAGATGGCGATCCTGCGGATAGATCAGGCTGAAGCGGCGCGCCACCCGCAGGCCGGGCACGATCCAGACCCGCCCGGCCGCCGCAGCGTCGGCCGCCGCCCGCTCCGACAGCGCGGTTGCCGCATTGCCGGCCGAAACGGCCAGAATCAGCGCCTCGTTGGAGGGCAGGGCCAGCAGGATATCCAGGCAGGCGATATCGACGCCGGACTCCGCCAGTGCGGCTTCGAACAGCCGCCGGGTGCCCGATCCCGGCTCGCGCAGTACCCAGGCGGTCATGGGCAGATCGGATATGGCAACCGGGGCCTGCCGCCGCCACCAGGGATGGCCCGGCCCGACCGCCACCACCAGCGCGTCATCGACCAGCGGGCGGATCACCCGGCCCGCCGGATCAACCGGCGCCTCGATGAAGCCCAGATCGGCATCACCTGCGGTCAGGGCGGCCAGCACATCCTCGGTATTGCCCAGCGCAATGTCCACCCGAATGCCGGGATAGCGCTGCCGGAAGGCCAGGGCCGGGGCGGGCAGCCAGTAGGTGCCGACCGTCTGGCTGGCGAACAGCCGCAGATGACCGATGACGAGGGTATTGAGATCGAGCAGGGTCTGTTCCGCCTCCCCCACCGCGCGCAGAATGCGCTGCGCCTGGGCCAACAGCAGGTGCCCGGCCTCGGTCAAGGCGACGGAGCGGCCGGTGCGGTCGAACAGACGCACGCCATAGCCCTGCTCCAGCGCTGCAATCGCCGCGCTGACCGCCGGCTGCGAGCGGCCCAGCTGGTCCGCCGCCCGGGTAAAGTGGCGAAAGGTGGCGACGGCGACGAAGGCCTGAAGCTGATCCAGGGTCATGGCATCCGGTCTAACCCGGAACGGTCAGCAGCACCAGGGCCAGGGTGAAGCCGGCAATGAACAGGGTGGACAGCGCACCCAGCGCCAGCGGACGCAGGCCGCGCGCCTTGATCCGGCGCAGATCGGCCTCCATCCCCATGGCGGCCAGCGACAGGGTTAGCAGCACCGGGGTGATCTGGGACGATGCTGTCCGCGCCATGGCCGGAATGCCGCCCGCACTGCCCAGCACCACCAGCGCCAGAAAGCCGAACACAAACCAGGGCGTCGGCACCACCCCGGCCCCTTTTGCCGTTCCATCAGCCGTATCACGGGCACCGGCATCGTTCTTGCGGCTGCGCATCATCCACCAGCCAAGGAACAGCACGACCGGTGCCAGGCACAGAACCCGCGCCAGTTTCGCCACCGTGCCCACCTGCCCGGCGGTATCGCCCGCCTGGAATGCGGTGCCCACCACCTGCGCCACCTCGTGGATCGCAGCGCCGCTCCAGATGCCGAAGGCAATCGGGGTCAACCCCAGCGGGCCGATCAGCAACGGAAACAGCAACAGGCACAGGGTGCCGAACAGGGTGATGACCGCCAGGGAATAGGCGACATCCTCATCCTTGCCGCCTGCCACGGTATTGGCGGCCAGAATGGCCGATGCGCCGCACACGCTGGTGCCGGTGGCGATCAGGGCGGTCAGCGCCCGGTCGACCCCCAGCACCCGGCCCAGCCACAGGGTAACCGCCATGGTCGCCGCCAGCCCGCCGATCACCGAAGCCAGGGTCGCTGGGCCAATGGCCAGGATTTCCGCCAGCGTCACCTGCGCGCCCAGCAGCACAATCGCCAGCCGCAGCATTTTCTTCATCGCCACCGCGATGCCCGGCCGCCATTCCGCCCGGATGCCGATTGTGTAGCGCACGGCAATGCCCAGCAGCATCGCCGTCACCAGCGGGCTGAGCAGCGGCAACAGTGTGCGGTTGACGGCGATCGCCACGGCGGTGATCGCTGCGGCAATGGCGAAACCGGTGACAGCACCGCCACCGGGCAGACGGACGGTTTCGGGCAAGGCAAAGGACATGGCGGGCAATCCGTTCCGGGGCAGTGATCTACAGAATGGACGCGGAAATATCATTAATCCAATGGATAAATCAGATCGAAGTAATCCGTTTTTCTGATGATACTCCAGGGTCGGCAGGCGCAAAGACCCCTGTGTCTTACCCCCCTTGATTCAGCCGGGGATTCGGACCAAATTCGTCTGAAATTGCGAAAACCAGAGTCAGATCGCGCATCACCCCTGCGCAGAGGGCACCATGTTCATCCAGACCGAAGCCACGCCCAACCCGGCGACCCTGAAGTTTCTGCCCGGCCGCGCCGTGATGGCGCAGGGGACCGCGCAATTCGCGTCGCCCGCCGATGCGGCCGCATCGCCCCTGGCCGAAGCGCTGTTCGCGGTGGCCGGGGTGGAGGCCGTGTTCCTGGGGGCCGATTTCATTTCGGTCACCAAGGCGGCCGACCGCGATTGGGGCGATCTGAAGCCGGTTTTGCTGGGTGCGATCATGCAGCATTTCGCCTCTGGCCGCCCGGTGATGACGGGTGAAGAAGCCGGCGCGGACGAGGAGTTTGACGAAGCCGACCGCGCCATCGTCGTGCAGATCAAGGAATTGCTGGAAACCCGCGTCCGCCCAGCAGTGGCGCAGGATGGCGGCGATATCATCTTCCGCGGCTTCGACAAGGGCGTGGTTTATCTGCGCATGCAGGGCGCCTGTGCGGGCTGCCCCAGCTCCACCGCCACCCTGAAAATGGGCATCGAGAATATGCTGAAGCATTACGTGCCCGAAGTGACCGAGGTTCGCTCGGTCGCATGAGGATCTAGGCACCCGTGGCGCGCGCCGGCCGCCGTCGTTCCACGCCCCGGATTGCCGCACCGCCAGCCCCTGCCACCAGCGTATTACGCCCGATCCTTGGGATTCTGGCGCTTCAGGCCCTGCTGGGTCTGGAAATCATGCTGGCCGCCGAAGCCACGCGCAGTAAACCGGCGGCGATCCGGGTGGCGGTTGGCGGTGCCGGGGGCCATGCCGTCCCGCCGGCCCACAGCCTGGCCCGCGTCCTGCCGCAACCGCAGCTGATCCCCGGCGCGCCGGAACCGGTGCGGCGGCCCGCCCTGCCCCCGGCAGAGCCCTGGCCGCCCAAGGTGATCGTCGGCCTC
>CAYRWZ010000001.1:32306-45052 GCA_964428065.1 uncultured Comamonadaceae bacterium
GATCTGTTGCCGCCCTTGACGCTGATACCGGAAACCGCGCTGGCGCAGGCCCAATCCGGCACCACGCTGCCGCCGCTGGAGCCGCCCGGCCCGGCCCCATTGCCGTCCCCCGCCCCCCGGCGGGATTGGGCACCGGAATCCCGCTTTGCCATGCGCGATGACCGGCGCGACCGTTCGCCCAGCGGGCCGGCCCGGCCGGAACAGCCGATGGATCGCCCGATGGAGCAGACCCCAGGCGGGCTGCCCGCCGCGCGCTTCGAGCGGATCGCGCGCCTGCCGGAGCCGGGACACGATCATACCGATAGTCTGGCGGCAGAGATGGCGTCGCTGGCCCAGCGTTCCCCCGACCGCGCCATGGCGGCCTTGACCGTTCCCGGCGGGCGGATCGATCTGCCCCCGCCCGCGCCGGGCGATCTGTGGGCCGATTTCAGCATCCCGGAACCGGGCGATCTGCTGCGCCTGGCCGAACAGCCCACCCCTGCGCCGGATGGCGTTATCGATGGAATGGCCGATGGGGTTACACCGCGCCAGATGGTGTTGGAATCTCCGCCTGCGACTCTACTGGTTGCCAGCGCGCGGCTTGATCCGTTGTTGCCGCACCGCTTGCCCTTGCGGGATGGCGCAATCCCGGTATCCGCGATGGCGGCAGCGATGGCGGATGTCAGCCTGACCGGGTTCCGCGGGCTGAGGCTGTTCGATTACAGCCTGGATGGCACCCTGGCGGCCGGCGGAAAATCCCCGGCGCCTGTGCCGGCCATGCTGCCGACCAGCAGCGTCGCCAGTGTGGCCAAGGTGCAGGCGCTGTTCAGCAGCATGGATTACGATCTGGACGCGGATATGCTGGTCCCCGGCCTGTTCGTGCGCCGCCTGCCCGCCGATCTTGGCTCTGCCGTGCCGCCGCAGCCGCGCAAGGGCGTGTTCGTGCGGCTGGTGCTGCCGCATATCCTGCATGCCAACGAGCGGGTGCTGTGGCTGCGCCGCCGGGCGATCGACCTGACCCCCGATGTCATGGCCGGGACCGTGCGGCCGGAGGATCAGGCCGTGGTGGCGGAAATCCTGGAAGAATTCCGCCTGGATACCTGGGATCTGCCGGAGTTGCTCAAGCGGGCGGATATCGTGCCGCCGTCGCTGGCGCTGGGCCAGGCGGCAGAGGAAAGCGGCTGGGGCACCTCCAACATGGCGTTGAGCGGCAATGCGTTGTTCGGCCAGGTGATGTGGGTGCGCGCGTCGGAATCCGGGCGGATCGAACGGCAGCAGCGCCCCTATGACGATATCGCCGCCGGCGTTGCCTCCTATATCCGCAACATCAACACCCACGGCGCCTATGCCGGCCTGCGCGACCGGCGGGCCCGGCTGCGCATCAGCGGGCGGGAGATCGACGGCGTTCAGCTGATCGGCCATCTGGAGCGCTATTCGGAAAAAGGGCGGCGCTATGTTGACAAGGTGCGCGATCTGATCATCGCCAACGCGCTGACCCAGTACGATGCCGCCCGCTTCCACCCCGCCGAAACCGCGACCAGCGCAGCCCCTGCCGACCCGAAACCGGCGCCCGTTGCCGATATCGCCGCGGCAGAGGGTGGCCCGGCCAACCCGCCCGGCGCACGGTGACTTTTCTTTCCCCGGCCGCACCTGATACAAATCGGACGCTGGTAAAACCCTGCTAGGTTTTGCGAGGGTTTCATGGCACAGTCCCGCGAAATATTACCCTGCTACGGTCTATGACGCTGCCATCTGCACCCACCCCGGACGAGGATGATCTGATTGAACGCCGCAGCTATGCGGCGGGCGAGATTGTGATTCGGGAAGGCGATGCCGGGGATTGCTTTTTCCTGGTCGAAACCGGGATGGTGGAAATCGTCAAGGCCACCGCCACCGGCCGCATGAAGCTGAGCGAAGTGACCGCCGGCGGCATTTTCGGCGAAATGGCGCTGATCGACGATAAGCCGCGCAGCGCCACAGTGATCGCGCTGGAGCCGACCGTGTGCCGGGTGTTCCGCAAGGCGATCCTGGATCAGAGCCTGGCGGCATCGGACAATCTGGCCCAGGCGCTGATCAAGCTGTTCGTGAAGAACATCCGCTCGGTCACCAACCTGCAGATCGAAAACCGCCGGCTGCTGCAGGAATTGATTTCCTTCCGCGACCGGCTGGCCGATGAGTTGACGGTGGCCCAGCGCATGCAGCTGGATCTTCTGCCATCCCCCGATGATATCGAGGTGCTGGACCGCGATTATGGTATCCGCATTTCCTCTCACCTGGCGCCCAGCAGCGAAGTGGGCGGGGATTTGTGGACCGTGCTGCCCCTGCCCGACGACCGGCTGGGCATCTTCGTCGGCGATCTGACCGGCCATGGCGTGGTTGCCGCAGTCAATGCGTTCCGGTTGCACGCCCTGCTGGGCGAATTGTCGGGCAGCGCCGGCGATCCCGGACGCTTTCTATCGCAGCTGAACGATCGGCTGGTGGCCCTGCTGCCCCATGGCCAGTTCGCCGCCGCCTTCTATGCCCTGATCGATCCGAAAACCGAAACCTTGACCTATTGCGGGGCGGCCTGGGAATCGGCCTATGTCTATTCGCCCAGCACGCGGCGCACGGTGGCGCTGGAAGGCTCCGGCCTGCCGCTCGGCGTCGCCCAGCGCGAAGGGTATGAGGCGCGGACTGTCCCCTTCCCCAAGGGCAGCACCTTCCTGGTTTATTCCGATGCGCTGTCGGAAGTGGTGGACCGCGACGGGATCATGATTTCAGCCGAGGAATTTGGCGGCTGGCGCGACCTGGCCCTGCATCAGGGCGGCAATATCGTCACCGAATTGCTGACCATTCTGGCCGAACGGCGCGTCCGCCATCTGGACGACGATCTGACCATCGTTTCCGCCACCCTGCATCGTTGAGGCTGAAGCCCTGTCTTGTCATGACTCCCGCCGGGCATTGACGGCGGCGCGCCCGCGTGGGGCATAGGCCACAACGCCGCGCCGCCCATGCAGCCGCAGGGTATCGGACGGCTTCTCGCCAAAACGCTTGGCGTAATAGCGGGAAAAATGCCCACCCTGGAAAAATCCGTACCGGGCAGCAACTTGGGCGATATTCACCTGCCCCTCGCTGTTCAGCAATTCGCTGCGCACCAGATCGAGCCGATAGTGCTTGACCCACTGCATGGGCGTTGTGCCGCGATATTTCTTGAAGGTCAGGAACAGGGCGCGCGGCGTGACGCCGGCAATCTCCGCCATCTGCTCGACATCGATTTCCTGGGTCGGATTGGCGCGGATCGCTTCCTCTATCCGCTCCAGATACGCGGGGCCGGTGCGCCCTTCGCGGCCGACCGCCGCAGCGGCCGTGCGCACAACATCCAGCCCGGCAAGGAACGAGACCAGCGTGCGGGCAATCTCCTCGGCGATCATCGGATAGGCGACAATCGCGGGGTTGGTGTCAACCAGATCACTTGCCTGAAACAGATATTGCTGCAAGGCCTGGGCCGCCGGACCATCCAGCGAAAGGGTCATCGGCAGGGGCAACCGCACATCGCGCAACTGAACATTATGGGCGGCGGCAAGCTGTGCGTGGAAATAATCCTCGGTGATGACCACGGCGATTGCGGCGGCGGCCTCCCGCACCGTTATTGTCAGATACTCGCGCGCCAGGATGATCGCGCCAGTGCCCTCCTTGACGGTGGCGGAGCCGCGTCGGGTTTGGAATTCCACCTGCCCGCCGGCGGGAAAGACGAACCAGTACTGATTTTTCGAGGTCAGGGGGGCGAACATCCGCAGATGCTCGCCGAACTTGCGCCAGGACAGGCGTATATTGGGCGTCAGCTCAACGGCATTGCCACGAATGTCTATCGTAGGCAAAGCTTTCAGATAACTGACCCGCTCCACCCACAATTCTTTACGCAGAAACTCCTCTAAGCCATCGCGCGATGTGATCATCTGGCGTCGATAGGCCGAGAGCAATTCCCTAATGGCAGCCATTTCTTTAATACCTATACCGCATAGGGCACATAGTGGCAGAAATACAATTATGAATTCATGTAATAGGTCAGAAGGCCAGTGCGGGTAGCCACTGCGTCATAAAGTCGCTGAGCCGTCTGGTTGGTGGCGTCGGTGCGCCAATAGATCCGCCCCCAGCCCTGGGCATCCGCTAATGCGCGCAAATGCTGGATCAGCCCCTGCCCGACGCCCCCGCCACGGGCATCGGCGGATACATAGAGATCTTCGAGGTAACAGACGGTCTTGAGGCTCCAGGTATGGGGGTGCAGGACATACTGCATCAGCCCGATGGCCCGCCCGTCGGCATCGCGGGCGAGAACCCCGTGAATCGGGACCAGCGGATCCTGCAACCGGTGCCACAATCCATCGATCGTCGCCGGGTCCAGCGTCACCTGATAAAACTCGCAATAGGCATCCCAAAGCCGGCGCCAGTCGCCATGATCCCCGGCCCGCAGCGGCGCAATCACACTCGATGTCATCCCCTAAAGCCCCGCGATGGTCATGCCATCAATCCGCACGGTCGGGCTGTCAACCCCGGTGCGGAATTCCAGATCGTTCGCCGGGTGCAGGTTGCGGAACATCTCTTTCAGATTGCCGGCAATGGTGATTTCGCTGACCGGATAGGCGATCTCGCCCTGTTCGATCATGAACCCGGCCGCACCCCGGCTGTAATCGCCGGTCAGCATATTGACGCCCATGCCCATCAGATCGGTGATCAGCAGCGCGCGCGGCGCATCGGCATAAAGTTCACGCGGGGTCACCGGGCCGGGGGCGAGATAGAGGTTGCGGGCGGAGGGTGACGGCAGGGACGAAGCGCCGCGCCCTGCATGGCCCGTAGGTGCCATGCCCAGTTGCCGCGCCGCACGCAGGTCCAGCAGCCAGGTTTGCAGCACCCCGTGATCGACCAGAACCGACGGGCGGGTCGGCAATCCTTCGCCGTCATAGGGGGTGGAGCGCAGCCCGCGCAACCGGTGCGGATCGTCGCGAATCACGATGGTCGGGCCGAAAATGGACTTGCCCAGCATGTCTTTCAGGAAACTGGTGCCACGGGCGATGGCCGCGCCGTTGATCGCCCCGGCCAGATGGCCCAGCAGACCGCCGGCCACCCTGCGGTCGAAAATCACCGGCACCTGCATGGTTTCAACCTTGCGGGGGTTGAGGCGGCGCACCGTGTGTTCCCCCGCCGTGCGGCCAATCTCCACCGGGTCGCGCAGATCCGCGCCATGGACGGCGGTGTGATAATCGTAATCCCGTTCCATCGCCGTGCCGTCGCCCGCCAGCACCGACACGCTGACCGAATGCCAGCTGCGGGCGGAATGGCCGGCAAAGCCGTTGCTGGCGACCATGGCGCCGAAGCTGATGCCCCAACCGGCATCGGCACCTTCCGAATTGGTCACGCCGGCAATCGAACGGGCGGCATCCTCAGCCGCGCGGGCGCGTTCGATCAACGCCTCCGCCCCCGGTTCAACCGGGTCCAGCAGATCAAGGTCGGGGAAGCTGGTCGCCAGCTGCCCGGGCTCTGCCAGGCCGCAGAACGGGTCCTCCGGCGCCAGACGGGCCATGGCGACCGCCCGCTCCGCCATCTCCTTCAGCGCAGCCCGGCCGGTATCGGTGGAGGAGACGATGGCCTGCCGGCGGCCGACCAGCACGCGCAGGCCCAGGTCATGGCCCTCGGCGCGTTCCAGCTTTTCCAGCTGCCCCAGCCGATGGGTCAGCGAGACCGACATGCCCTTGGCCATCACGGCATCGGCGGCATCGGCGCCCGCCGCCTTGGCGTCGGCGATCAGATCGGACAACAGGGTCAGCGCTTCGGCGGGATTGAACTCGGTTTCGGCCATGGTGTCGGGCACTCTTTCCACATCATTCCTGGTTCATAGAACCTAGGCACGAGGCACGAAAAGCGCCACCCCCAAACGATGGCGGCCGCAAAACTAATCCCGCACGAAGGCCAGGCGGGCGGCAATGGCGGCGAAGGTCAACCCCATGATCCGCTGCTGCCATTTCGCAACGCGCGGATGCCGCCCCAGCCAGTCGCCGAGACGCCCGGCGAACAGCGCCAGGCCGCCATTGACCGACCCGCCGATGATGTTCAGCACCGTGGCCAACACCAGCGACTGGACAATGATCGAACCGCCATGGGGATCGATGAACTGGGGAAACAGCGACAGGAAAAACAGCGCCACTTTCGGGTTCAGCACATTGGACAGGACCGCCTGGCGGAACACGGTCCACAAGGCCGCGCGCGGCATATGGCCGGGCCGCAGGGGCGAGGTTTCGCCCCGGAAGGCCTGGACGGCCAGCCACAGAAGATAGCCCGCCCCGGCCAGCCGGACCACATCGAACGCATAGGGGGCGAGCAGGAACAAACTGGCCAGCCCCAGCGCGGCGGCGGTGGCATGGACATACATGCCGACACTGAAGCCGAGGACCGAGATCAACCCGGCAACCCGCCCCTGGGCCACCGAGCGCGACAGGACATACAGCATGTCGGGCCCAGGCGTGATCGCCAGCAGGAAGGCGGCTGGGACAAAGGCAAGCAGGGCTGTGAGGCTCATCGGCATGAACTTTCGACACGTTGGACACGGTGTAGCGCGGGGCATTACACCGGGTGGGGCAAGCGCCTTGCGGGCTTCCGCCAGATCGGCCCCTGCGACAGGCGGCCCCGCAGGCGATGCCTGGGGACTGCCGGTGTCCATGATCGTGCCTGTTTGCCGCCCCCTTGCCAACAGCTGCGGGCCGCGCGGCAGTCATGCAGGATGCAGATGTCGGGCGCCCGCCAAGCCCGCAACGCTACAGGGCGGCGACGCGCTGGGTAAATCCTTCGATGCGGGTCTGCAGGCCGTCAAACTGCGTCGATAACTGGTTCAGATCGCTTTGCGCTAGGCTGGACGCAGCTTCGATATCGGATGTCGCCTGCATCACCCTGGCCATGCGTTCAGTCACCATTCTGGTGTTCGCCGCAGCCTTGACGATGTTGCCGGAAATATCCTCGGTCGTCGCCCGCTGTTCCGCGATGGCGCTGGCGATCATTGCGATCGCCTCGTCAATCGCGCGCACGACGCCCTGTACCTCGTCCAGCGCGCCAGCAACCTGGGTTGCCGCCCCCTGAATGCCTGACACCAGCCGTGCGATATCTTCTGTGGCGCGGCTGGTCTGCCCGGCCAACTGCTTGACCTCTCCAGCCCCCACTGCGAAGCCCTTGCCGGCCTCTCCCGCCCGCGCCGCCTCGATGGTGGCATTCAGGGCCAGAAGATTGGTCTGTCCGGCTATCGAATCGATCAAGCCAACCGTACTGCCGATCTGCTCTGCCGCTTGTGTCAGGGTACCCAGAGATGCCACCGCCCGTTCCATACGGGCTACGGCGTCACGGGATGTCGATGCCGTATGCTCCGTGCTGCGGGAAATCTCGTTGATGGACGCATTCATCTGTTCGGTTGCTGCGGCGACCAGACTGGTGCGGTTGGAGACTTCATCGCTGTCGGAGACAACCTGCCGCGTATCGGTCGAGGCATCGGTCACGGCGGCCGAAATCGCCTCGGCAGAGCGCAGCACTGTCTCCGTCGCGGCGCCGAACTGCCCCAGAAGATCGCGCATCTGCTGGTCGAAGCTCTCAATTTCCTGCTGCAGGCGATGGGCACGCTCGGCCTTGGCCGCAGCGGCGGAAAGTTCCGCCTCGCGCCGCCGGTCGTTATCGGTCAGGGCGGCAGCAAAGATATCCAGGGCACGCGCCATATCGCCCAGTTCGTCGCGGCGCTGACCAAGACCGCTGGACAGGCTGCGCTCCCCGGCGGCAAGGCGCTGCATCGCCCTGGTCAGGCTGGCAATCGGGCGCGCCACGCTGCGGCCGATGCCGACGGTGATGGCCAGGGCGCCAAGGATCGATCCGATGGCCAGGATCACAAGACCGGCCTGCACCATACTACGATCGGCGCCGGCATCGGCCTGTTGCCGGGCCGCCTGCGCCTGCAATCCATTGGTCAGCGCGGCCAGCTGCTCGCTCAACCCGGCATACTGGGTTGAAACCGACAGCATCATGCTGCCGGCCTGGGATGCATTGCGCGTTGCCATCAGCATCGCATTGCCAGTGTTGCGGCGATAGGCGGCGAAGCGTTCCTCCACCTGCCCGATCGCGCCGTCCACCACACCGGATTGCTTCAGGGCCGCGATATCCAGCTCGATAGCGTCAAGCAGCGCCTTGGCCCGGTCGATGGAGGCGGCAATCCGGTCGTCCGGCTGCTGGATCGTTTTCCAGACAATCGCCTGATACAGAGCCGACTGGGCATCGGCTGCCCGCGCCACCAGGGCCTCGGCACGTTGGATGGTGGGCAACAACCGGTCCAGTGTTTCGGACTGCAATTCGGCATGGCGCTGCCCCTGCCAGCTGGCAATCGCCAGCACCAACAGCAGCATCAGCCCGATCAATCCGGGCGCCAGAAAAATGCGCACCGCCACGGAAAGGCTGGGCAGCCTGGCGCGCCAACCCATGACACCCGCTCCGTCCAGCATTGCGCGGGTTGCCCCTGAATCTGCTGTGGTCATTTGCCCCCCCTGTCGGCAGGTCAACCGAAATCGGCCGGGCCGGGGGCGACCCTATCCCCCTGACAGCAAGCCCGGCCGCTGGCTGTTCGGCCCGATGGCTCAGGAACCGGCGAGCTGCGTGCAGACAATGAAATGGTCGCCCGTCAACAGCGGCGTCGTAAAGCCGTCCAGCTTGATCACCTTGTTGGAGGCCGGGTCAGCCCAGTCGATCCCGGGCAGCTTGCCGCCCTTCCCGGTACTAGCCAGCTTGAAATATTCCCGCACCATGTAGATGCCGTTGACGGATTGGAGATCCCACAGGTTCATCCCGGCATAGCTATGGTCGGGGGCAATCCCAAGCGCCGTGCCGCTTTTGTCGTAAAGCACCAGAAACTGGCCCAGGGCCTCATATTTTCCGCCAACCTTGTTCAACTCCTCGGCAACGGTTTTCGGGCCGGATTTGGTGAACAGATCGGTCAGTTCGGCCAGGACAGGGGCGCAGGCCGATGCCTGTACCGTGCCGGCCATCACGGTAATTCCAATACCCAATATGGCGGAAAATAGAGCCTTCATAGCGTTCTCCTCATCAGCGCGCGGGGCGCAGATCGACCCGGTGCAAAAACTGGGGTGCAGCATCCAAGGATTTGGGGGAGAGCCTTTGAGAGACGGGCTGACCTTTGATCAAGATTGGAACGATCAGACGATGATCGCCGGCCTTCGATCAAACCCACAAGAAATCCACCTGTCCGTTGGAAAAATCAAAACCCTGAAAAAACATAACGATTATGAGTTAATTTTTCCGCCTGAAATTCACGACTCTGGATATTGCCTGGCCGGAAGAAAATCAATCCACGATTTATTCGATTGGAAAATAATCACCAGATCGCCTTGCCGCTGCCCGGTAGGCCCAGGCTGGACCAGAGATCGTCAACCCGTTTGACCACCGCCGGGTCCATCTGGATTTTCTTCCCCCATTCGCGGTGGGTTTCCGGCGGCCATTTGTTGGTGGCGTCCAGCCCGACCTTGCCGCCCAGCCCGCTTTCGGGGGAGGCGAAGTCCAGATAGTCGATCGGCGTGCCCTCGATCATGGTGATGTCGCGCACCGGATCCATGCGGGTGGAGATCGCCCACATGACATCCTTCCAGTCGCGGGCGTTGATATCGTCATCCACGACGATCACCCACTTGGTGTACATGAACTGGCGCAGATAGGACCAGACGCCCATCATCACGCGCTTGGCATGGCCGGGATAGGCCTTCTTGATCGACACCACGGCGATCCGGTAGGAACAGCCTTCCGGCGGCAGCCAGAAATCCACGATTTCCGGGAATTGCTGCTGGATCAGCGGCACGAACACTTCGTTCAGCGCCTCGCCCAGCACGGAAGGTTCGTCGGGCGGGCGGCCGGTGAAGGTGGAGAGATAGATCGGCTGCGCCCGCCGGGTCAGCGCCGTGACGTGAAAGACCGGGAAGGGTTCGACCGAATTGTAATAGCCGGTATGATCGCCATAGGGGCCTTCATCGCCATACTCGTCCAGGCTGACATAGCCTTCGAGGACGATTTCCGCCTCGGCCGGCACTTTCAGCGGCACGGTCTTGCAATCGACCAGCTCCACCTTGCGGCCCCGTAACAGCCCGGCGAACTGATCTTCCGCCCGGGCATCCGGCACTGGGGTCCCGGCGGCCAGAATGGTGCCCGGATCGGCACCGATCACAGCGGCAGCGGGCAGCGGTTCGCGCTTTTCCTTGCCCCAGCGGCGATAATGCTGCGCCCCGCCGCGATGCTTCAGCCAGCGCATCAGGGTGGTGTTCCGCCCGGTCACCTGCATGCGATAGATGCCCAGGTTGAAACTGTCCTCCCGCCCCTGGCCCGGCCCCTTGTAATGCGCGCTGGCGTCCGGGGCGACCTGCGGCGGGCGGGTGATGACGAGCGGCCAGGTGATCAGCGGCGCGGGTTCGCCCGGCCAGCAGGTTTGCACCGGCAGCGCGCCCAGATCGATCTGATCCCCGGTCAGCACCACCTCCTGGCACGGCGCGCGGGAGACGGTCTTGGGCTTCATCGCCATGACCGATTTCAGCAGCGGCAGCATCTCCAGCGCCTCCCGCCAGCCGCCAGGTGGTTCCGGCTGGCGCAGAAAGGCCAGCGTCTCGCCCACTTCGCGCAACTGCGCCGGCGTGCGGTCCATGCCCCAGGCGACGCGCTCCACTGTGCCGAACAGGTTGACCAGCACCGGCATGTCCCAGCGTTTGCCGCTGGCTGGATCGACGACATTTTCGAACAGGACTGCCGGGCCGCCCTCCGCCAGCAGGCGGGTCTGGATTTCGGTCATTTCCAGCACGGGCGATACGGGCTGGGAAACGCGGATCAGCCGCCCGTCCCGTTCCAGACGGTCGATGAAATCGCGCAAGCTGGCATATGGCATGATCGCACCCCGGCGAAACCGATAACGGTTGGCAGATAGCGGTTGGCAGAACCTGTGCCCGGCTCATGCCACAGCTCTGGGGTCATTACAAGATGGGGGCACCAGAAGATGCGGCAGGGATCAGCGGCCGTCCGCCCAGATACCTTCCAGCCGCAGGGCCAGGGCAGCGCCCTTGGAGGTCAGGGTGACGATCTTGCGCCGCCGTTCGCGCGGGTCTTCGCGGGATTCCACCAGATCGAGCCCGGGCTTGCCAAAGGAATGCCACGCGCTGAGCGCGGCGATATTGCGCGAGGCGGAACTTTGCGCAATGCCAAGCCGTTTCGCCAGCTCGCCCACCGAAATGCCGCCATCATCCGCCCGCGCGATGGTCAGGAAACTGACCGCGTATTGGATGGGCAAATCAGGATCGAGTTCGCGAAACGCCTCCAGCACCCGCACCAGGCCATCGAGGCCGCTGGCGGAAGACTGCTCGGCGGTTGAATCCGCAGTGGGACTGTCGGCAGGGCTGATCCCCGCCGACAGCGCCATCATTTCTTCGCGGCGGTCGGCCGCTAAGTCGGTGCCCATTTCGGCGGTGTGTAAATGACGTGCAGACGCCATAACCATATCAGGATCTCCTCGCCTTCCCGCCGCACTTCAAAGGCCTTGCCCTTGCTGGCGGAGGGTTGCGCCCAGTGGGCGAACTCAATGTACAGGCGCGGGCCCCGGCCCAACTCCCAATAAAACGTGATCGGCATGATTGGCCTCTTGCTCTTGAGCCATTGGTATCGTGAACGGCGGTATCGACGCTTGAATGCACTTGGATGCGGTCGCTACGTCATCCAGACGGATGCCGAAGCCCGCAAAGCTGCGGGTTACGTGGATCATAGGGTGAGCCCTCCTTATGGAGCGGGTTGGAGTGAGGATCGGGGTGAAGCGGCAGCCTGCCCCGGGCAGATCAGTGTCCGTTAAAGGCTAAACAGCGGCCGGCCGGAAATAATCCGCGATCGGATCGTTTTTGGCAAGCCGAAATTGTCATTTTCCGGCAAGCCGATATCCCGGCGCAGATAGGCTGGCACAGCGTCGCTCCACGCATCGTCGGCATCGCTGCCACGATCCAGCACGATGGATACGCCGCCGACGGCGGCAGGCGGGTGGTCCTTGGGCGGGCCCAGCCAACGCTGGACCAGCCGATCCCATAGTCTCGGCATCTTGGTCTCCAGGGTTTGTAAGGAAAACAAGCCGCGCGGGGCCGACCTTGATCGGCATCACCGCACCGGCACAAGTATCCGATATCGGATATTTCCCGTTCTTGCAAGCGCCATGATGGGGGAACCGGATCAAAAACCGGACACCAGCCATGCAAAAAGCTGCGGTTTTGGGGGGTATGCGTCGCATTTCCTTTGGCAGCCCTGCCACTGTGCGGCAGCCTGTGCCAAAATCGCAGCGCCGCGCCGGGCGGGCATAGGAACGGGGCGCCCGCCCATGGTAGCGTTGCGCCCATAAAACAAGACCTTGGAAACAAGACCCACCGGGAATGAAGGAAACGCCGCCGATGCAGCCGAACAACAAGAAGGTGACCGATGCCGAAGCCCTGGCCCTGCATGCCAGCGGCAAGCCCGGCAAGCTGGAGATCACCCCGACCAAGCCGCTGACCACCCAGCGCGATCTGAGCTTGGCCTATTCGCCCGGCGTGGCCGCCCCGTGCCTGAAAATCGCCGAAGATCCGGCCACCGCCTATGACTACACGGCCAAGGGCAATGTGGTGGCGGTGATTTCCAACGGCACGGCGGTGCTGGGCCTGGGCGATCTGGGCGCGCTGGCCTCCAAGCCGGTGATGGAAGGCAAGGCC
>CAYRWZ010000001.1:45122-66221 GCA_964428065.1 uncultured Comamonadaceae bacterium
CCTGGGGCCGACCTTCGGCGGCATCAACCTGGAAGACATCAAGGCGCCGGAATGTTTCATCATCGAACAGCGCCTGCGCGAATTGCTGGATATCCCGGTGTTCCATGACGATCAGCACGGCACCGCCATCGTCGCCGCCGCCGGGCTGATCAATGCGCTGGACCTGACCGGGCGCAGCCTGAAAGACATCAAGATGGTGGTGAACGGCGCCGGCGCGGCGGCGATTGCCTGTGTCGAGCTGGTCAAATCCATGGGCGTGCCCCACGACAATGTCATCCTGTGCGACACCAAGGGCGTGATCTTCCAGGGCCGGACCGAGGGCATGAATCAGTGGAAATCGGCCCATGCGGTGAAAACCGACGCCCGCAGCCTGGAAGAGGCAATGCGCGGGGCCGACGTGTTTTTCGGCCTGTCGGCCAAGGGCGCGGTGACGGCGGAGATGGTGGCCAGCATGGCGGCCAGGCCGATCATCTTCGCCATGGCCAACCCCGACCCGGAAATCACGCCGGAAGAAGTGCGCGACGTGCGCGGCGATGCGATTGTTGCCACCGGCCGGTCGGATTATCCGAATCAGGTCAACAATGTCCTGGGCTTTCCGTACATTTTCCGCGGCGCGCTGGATTGCCGGGCCTCCACCATCAACGATCAGATGAAGATCGCCGCCGTCTATGCGCTGGCCGATCTGGCGCGGGAAACTGTGCCGGATGAACTGGCCGCCGCCTATTCCGGCCGCCGCCTGCGCTATGGCCCGGAATATATCCTGCCGGTGCCGTTCGATCCGCGCCTGATCGCCAAGATCCCCACTGCCGTCGCCCGTGCGGCGATGGACAGCGGCATCGCCCGCAAGCCGATCGCCGATCTGGCCGCCTATACCCAGCAGCTGGCCAACCGGCTGGACCCGACCGGCGCCTTTTTGCAAGGGACGTTCGAGCGGGTGCGCCAGAACCCGCGCCGGGTGGTGTTCGCCGAAGGGGAGGAGGAGGCCGCGATCCGCGCCGCGCTGGGCTTCCGCGCGGCAGGCTACGGCACGCCCGTGCTGATCGGGCGGGAAGACCGCATCCACGAGACAATACAGCAGGCCGGGCTGGTCGGGGCAGAGGATCTGGAAATCCACAATGCCCGCGTGTCGCGCCATAACAAGAAGTACACAGACTTCCTTTATGCTCGGCTGCAGCGGAAGGGGTTTCTGTACCGGGATTGTCAGCGCATGGTGAATCAGGATCGCAATGTGTTCGCGGCCTCTATGGTCGCCTCGGGCGATGCCGACGCCATGGTCACCGGCCTGACCCGCAGCTTCTCCACCACGCTGGAGGAAGTGACCCGCGCCATCGACCCGCGCCCGGGCGAACGGCTGTTCGGCATGACCATCGTCATCACCCAGCACCATACCGTGTTCATCGCCGATACCACGGTGCATGAACTGCCGGAACCGGAGGTGCTGGCCGATATCGCGGTGCAGACGGCGGCCCGCGCCCGTGCCATGGGGCACGAGCCGCGCGTGGCGCTGCTGTCCTTCTCCAACTTCGGCAACCCGATGGCGGAAAAGGCCGACCGGGTGCGCCAGGCGGTCAAGCTGCTGGATCAGCGCAAAACCTATTTCGAATATGACGGCGAAATGTCGGCCGATGTCGCGCTCGACCCGGAACTGATGAAGCTTTATCCGTTCTGCCGCCTGTCCGGCCCGGCCAATGTGCTGGTCATGCCCGCGCTGCACAGCGCCAACATCTCCGCCAAGCTGTTGCAGAAGCTGGGCGGCGGGATTGTGGTCGGCCCGGTGCTGATGGGGCTGGACAAGCCGGTGCAGATCGTCCCGATGGGCGCATCGGTCAACGACATCGTCACCATGGCGGCCATGGCAGCCGCCGATGTCCGGTCATAGCGCGGGACAGACGGTGAACCGGGCAGGCGTGGGCGAGGAGACGGAAACCGCCAGACCGAAAACCGGGCCGGCCGATGCGCGGCCCGGTTTTCTGCGCCGGTTGAGGCCGCACCTGCCGGCCGACCGGGTTTTGGCGGTGGTGTTCTATCTGGTGCTGCCCCTGCTGCTGGGCGGTCTTGTGGCCGGCCTGACCGGCCTGTTGCCCTGGTGGGGGGTGGCGGCCGGCGCTGGCGGCATGGCCCTGTGCTGCGGGCTGATCGTGCGGCGCCATGTGCGCACCCTCTATGATCTGCGCGGCTATGCCGATCAGCTGATCGGCGGCGATACCGCCCTGCCCGGTTCGGCCCGCGACGCCACGCCGGCGGTGCGCGACCTGGCCCATGCGATCCACCGGCTCTATCAGGCCAAACGCGACGAAGGCACCGATCTGCGCCGCCTGGTGCTGGCCCGCGAAGGGCTGCTGGACGCGGTGCCCGATCCGATCTTCGCCTTTGACGATCAGCGCCGAATCCAGACCGCCAATCAGGCGGCACGCACCCTGTTCGGCCCGCTGCTGGCCGGGCGCGACCTGACCGGCATTCTACGCCATCCGGACATTCTGGCCGCCATCGACGCGGTGGTGGCCGGCGGGCGCAGCGGGTCTGCCCGGTTCGAACTGGCGCACCCGGTGGAACGGGTGTTTCACGTACAGGTGCTGCGCCTGCCCCACCCATCGCCCGATGGGTCCATCGGCATGCTGGCAATGCACGAGATCACCGCGCTGATCCGCACCGAACGGATGCAGGGCGACTTCGTTGCCAATGCCAGCCATGAAATCCGCACGCCGCTGGCTTCCATCCTGGGGTTCATCGAAACCCTGCGCGGCCCGGCCAAGGACGATCGCGACGCCCATGACCGGTTTCTGGCGATCATGGAGGATCAGGCGCATCGGATGGCCCGGCTGGTCAACGGGCTGCTGTCGCTGTCCCGCATCGAACAGCGGGAGCATCAGCCGCCGACCGACCCCGTGCCGCTGGTGGAAATCGTCCGGCGCACGGTCTCAGCCCTCGATATCCAGGCGCGGGCACGGCACGTCACCCTGAGTGTCACGGCGGCAGAGGACGGGCTGTCGGTGATCGGCGATGGCGACGAGCTGGCGCAGCTGACCCAGAATCTGGTGGAAAACGCGATCAAATACGGGCGCGATGGCGGGGTGGTGCAGATTACCATTTCCGCCGCCCCCCGCCTGCCGCCCGCCATGCCACCAACCATGCCGCCCGGGGGGCGCAGTGCCGTTCAGCTGGTGGTGCAGGACCAGGGGCCGGGCATTCCGCGCGAACATCTGCCGCGCCTGACCGAACGGTTCTATCGGGTCGATCCGGCGCGGGCCAAGGCCGAGGGGTCAAGTGGCCTTGGCCTTGCCATCGTCAAACACATCGTCAACCGCCATCGCGGGGCGCTGACCATCGAGTCCGAACCGGGGCAGGGATCGCGCTTCACCGTCTATCTGCCCCGCGCCGTATAGGGCGGCCAGGACGGCGGTCAGGCCGCCGCCTGCCCATCCGGCATCGGCCCGATATAGCGCGATTGCGGGCGGATCAGACGGCCGGTGCGGCGTTGTTCGGCACAATGGGCCAGCCACCCGGCCATACGCCCCAGGCCGAAGGCGGCAGTGAAGGCATCGCGCGGCAGCCCCACCGCCTCCAGCACCAGGGCCGTGTAATATTCGACATTGGTCTCCAACGGGCGGTCCGGGCGATGGGCGGCAAGGGCGGTGCGGGCTTCGGCCTCCACCACCTCGGCCAGCGCCAGGCGCGGACTGGGCGGCAGATCGCGCAGGGCAGCTTTCAGCACATCGGCGCGCGGATCGCGCACCCGATAGATGCGGTGGCCGAACCCCATCAGCCGTTCGCCGCGGGCCAGCGCCGCCCGCAGCCATGGGCCCGCCGCCGCCGGAGTGGCGATTGCATCCAGCATATCCAGCACCGGCCCCGGCGCCCCGCCATGCAAGGGGCCTTCCAGCGCGCCCAGCGCGCCAACCACAGCCGCCATCGTCCCCGCCTGGGTCGAGGCGATCACCCGCGCCGTGAAGGTTGAGGCATTCAGCCCATGGTCGGATACGGTCATCCAGTAAACGTCCAACCCGCGCGCCAGCGACTGGCGCAGCGCCGCATCCTGATCCGGGTTCAGCATGGCCAGGAATCCGGCCGCAAGCGATGCGGACGGATCCGGGGCGACCGGCGCCAAACCCTGCCGAGCGCGCAGATGGGCGGCCAGCAGCACCGGCCCTGCCGCCAGCAGAGGCACCGGATCGTCGGTTTCCTGCATCGCCAGCCCCAGGCGCAGCGCCGCTACCGGCGACAGGCCGCGCGCGGCGGCCAGAAACGGGCCGATCCGGCCGAATACCGCCGTCTGCGCCGCCGCCAGCGCGTCAGGATCCTGCGGCCACGCGGCCCCTGCCGCCGCCATCAGGCGTGCCGCGACCCCCAGGAAGGTTTCACCCCGCACCAGATCCGCCAGGTCCTGCCCGGCGATCACCAGCCGCCCGGCCTGCCCATCCACATGCGACAGCCGGGTTTCCGCCACCACCAGGCCCTCCAACCCCATATTCACCCCATCGGTCATAACCGTTACTCCCTTGTAAATTCATAGGGATATGACAAAGTAATCAATGTTGACGGTCAATCTTGATTGATAACGTCAATATTGACTCAATCAAGCAAGCGGGGCGCGGGGGATCGGATGACGGACGCGGGATTGGCCGAAACGAAAGCGGGCGACAAAGTGCTGACCGCTGGGCAGGCGGCCAAACGCCTGGGGGTGACGACAGCAACCCTATATGCCTATGTCAGCCGGGGGCTGATCGCCCCGATCCGCGCCGAGAGCGACCAGATCGCAGGCGCCAGCCAGAAACCCAGCCGGCAAAAGCGCAGCCTGTTCCGCCAAAGCGATATCGATGCCCTGCGCGCCGACCGCCGCCGCCCGCGCGCCCGGGCCGAAATCGCCGCCGGAACCCTGACCTGGGGCGAACCAGTGCTGGAGTCGGCCCTGACCCTGATCCGCAATGGCCGGCTCTATTATCGCGGGCAGGATGTCGCCACCCTGGCCGCCCGCGCGACGCTGGAGGAGGTGGCAGAGCTGCTGTGGGGGGCGCGCTGGCCGCACAGCAATACCGCACTGCCGCCGCCCGCCATCCCGCCGACGCTGAAAGACCCGATGGATCGCGCCCAGGCCGCCATTGCCCTGGTGGCGGGGCAGGATCTCGCCGCCTGGGACACGGCACCCGACAGCCTGACGCGCACCGGCGCGCGGATCGTCACCTTGCTGGCGGAAACCCTGGGGGCGGGCGGGCCGACCACCCACCCGCTTCACCAGCGGCTGGCGCTCGGCTGGAACCATGGGGAGGCGGCGGACAGCATCCGGCAGGCGCTGGTGCTGTGCGCCGATCACGAACTCAACGCCTCCACCTTCGCCGCGCGGGTGGTGGCAGGAACCGGGGCAACCCTCTATCACGCTGTGCTGGCCGGTATCGCCGCCCTTCAAGGGCCGCGCCACGGCGGCATGACCCGGCAGGTGGCCGCCCTGTTCGACCGGGCGCAATCGGCCGGCACCGCCCATGCAGCCGAACTGGTGGGCGATCTGCTGCGCCGGGGGGAAACACTGCCCGGCTTCGGGCATCCGCTCTATCCCGCCGGCGATGTCCGGGCGCAAACGCTGCTGGCCGGTCCGGTCGGCCGCCAGGGTACGGTTGCGTCCCTGGCCAGCGCCGGCCGCCGGCTGACCGGCAAGGCCCCGACCATCGATTTCGCGCTGGTCGGGGTGGAACGCACCTTTGCCCTGCCGCGCGGCAGCGCCCAGGCCCTATTTCTGCTGGGGCGCAGCATCGGCTGGATCGCCCATGCGCGCGAACAGCTGCTGTCTGGAAAAATGATCCGTCCCCGCGCCAGCTACAGCGGCATCATGCCCTGATGGACGCAGCGAAAGGGGGGGGCGCCCGCCCCTAGAACCGGACGAACAGGTTAAGGATACGGCCAACCGGCCCGGTTAGGCGCAGGTCGCCTTCGACGATGGCAAGGCAGATGCAATCGCCATCGGTGTCGGCGATCGGCTGATGTTCCACCGTATCGTCAGCCAGGGCGACATCGCCGCGCAGGTAATGCCCGGCCGCATCCTGGAAGCCGCCCTGCAGCACCAGGGTCAACTCGCTGCCGCTATGGGTGTGCTTCGGCATGGCCTGTCCAGCGGCGATGCGCAGCAGCTTGGCCCGTCCGCCCTGCACGTCGAGCGGAATTTCCGCCAGCGAGCGGTTGAATCGCTGCCAGGGCAGGGTATCCAGCCGGCCCGATGCGCCGGCGATCGCGCCCCGCTGTTCCAGATAGCCGCGCAGGGGCTGCGGCACGATCGGCGCGGCGGGGCGAACGCGGTCGGCGGGGCGAACGCGGCTGGCTGGTGCCGGCACCCGGATCGATTGGGCAGAGGGGGAGGCGACAGACGGGCCGGCAACCGCCCCGATCCGGTCCAGAAGGTCGTCCGCATCAATGCCGACCGAAACCGGATCCAGTTCCTCGACCAAGGCACCGCCCAGCGCCTCATAGCCGCGCACTTTGGCCCGGCAATCGGGGCACAGGGCCAGGTGGGTCGCCACCAGCAGGCCAGTCGCCTCGGAGGTCAGACCGGCGGCATAGTCCATCAACACGTCGTCGGTCGGATGAAAACTCGGCATCACTCGATATCCTTCAGCGCATCTTTGAGCCGTCCCAGGGCCAAACGGATGCGGGATTTGACGGTTCCCAGCGGCAGGTTGGTTTCCGCCGCGATCACGCTGTGCGATTTATCTTCGTAATAGGCCCTGCGAATAAGGTCGGCCTGTTCCGGCGGAAGGCAAGCGAGCGCCCCGCGCATTTTTTCGTCCCGCTGGACCGCATCGTACTGGGCGTCGGCGCCGTCCACCGCCTCGTCCGGCACCAGGGCCGGATCGTTCGGGTCCAGCTCTGGCCGCTTGCCGCGACGGGCCAGATCGATCCGGCGGTTTCGGGCAATGGTGAAAATCCAGGTGCTGACGCTGGCCAGGCGGGCATCGAAACTGTCGGCCCGCCGCCAGACGATCAGCATCACTTCCTGCATCACCTCCTCGGCTTCCATGTCGCCGACGCCGAGGCGCAGCAGATAGCTTTTGACCCGCGGGGCGAAATGCTGGAACAGCGCGCGGAAGGCGGCCCGGTCGCCCGTCGCGGCAATGCGCGCCACCAGGGCCGCGTGCTCGGCAGCCAGTTCGGGCGAAACCGGACGCAGCTTAGGGACGGCAGAAGATGATGCGGGCGACGGTGTTGGCCGTGTCACAAGCCAAACCCCAGCCGATTCTGCCAAAATCGGCCGTGCCGGGGTTGGGGCGCCATCGCATAACAGTCCGAACGACCGTTGCGACGGGCTAAGGGCGAAGCTGCCATCCATAACGCCATATACGCCCCCCTTCCCGGACTGGATCACTGTCGGCCGGAAAAACCGGTGCCTGCAAGCGAAAAGGCACCGGCATCACCATGTGTGCGCCAACAGGATGCGCCGAATTACGTCCGAATTCGGGCAACCAGTCCTTCCATGCTTTGCCGCAGGGTTTCGGTCTGGTGGCCGATGGCCTGGGCAACCTGCTGCACCTTGCCGGCCGCATCGGTGGTGATGCGGGCGCTTTCGGTGACCGAGGCGATGGACTCGCTGACGCTGCTGGTGCCGTCGGCCGCCTCCTGAACATTGCGGGCGATTTCCGAGGTGGCGGCCCCCTGTTCCTCCACGGCCGAGGCGATCATGGCGGCCACACTGTTGATATCGTCGATGGTGCGGCCGATACCGTGGATCACCTCCACCGTCTCACCGTGGCGGACTGGATGGCGGTCACCTGATGGGAGATATCGTCGGTTGCCCGGGCGGTCTGGCTGGCCAGGTTCTTGACCTCCCCGGCGACCACGGCGAAGCCCTTGCCGGCCTCACCGGCCCGCGCCGCCTCAATCGTGGCATTCAGCGCCAGCAGGTTGGTCTGGCCGGCAATGTCGTTGATCAAGCGGACAACCTCGCCGATTTTCTGGGCGGCTTCGGACAGGCTTTGCACTTTTTCATCGGTGCGATGGGCTTCCTGCGCCCCGCGCTGGGCGATTTCCGACGATTGGGTCACCTGCCGGGCGATTTCCTGAATCGAGGCCGACAGCTGGTTGGCCGCCGCCGAAACCGCCTGCACGCTGGCAGTGGCCTGTTCGGAGGCCGCCGAGACGTTGCCTGCCTGCGTCATCGTCGCGGTTGCCGCCTTGGTCATATTATCGGCCGCGCCCTGCAAATCCCGGGTCGCATGACCAAGCGCCGTAATCACGCCGCCAATCGCGGCCTCCAGCTGATCGGCCACCCGCAGCCGCTCCTGCCGGGCGATCTCCTCCGTGCTGGTGATATAGACCGAGATGGCAAGGTCCATATCCAGCGAAACTGCCTTGGTCACCGCCTGTTCTGCCGCAACCAGGGCATCGCGCTTCCAGCGATAGTGGCGGGCCAGAATCGGGTGGATGCAGTTCTGCACCATGGCATAGCCGCCGATATACCAGCGCGGCTCCAGCCCGATTTTGGCGTGAACCTGGCCGATCCGGTTCACCCGGGCAAAATAATCATCGTCGAACCGGGCCTGAAACAGCGCTTTCCAGTGATCGCCCTGAGTCCGCTTCAGGCGGCGGATATTGTCCTCGCCGCCCAGCATGGTGCGCAGTTCGGGGAATTGCGTGATCCAGCCGTAAAACTGTGCAGCGATATCGTCCAGCTGCGGGGTAATCAAGGCGCCGACCTCGCGCAGGACTGCCCGGGTCGGCTCGTCGATCTTCAAAAACCGCAACCGCGTTTCATTGACGGATTCGGCGGCGCTCTGGGCGGAAGACAACATCATCGGCACTCCCGGTTCAATTTTTACTTGGATATTCAATGTGCAGGATAGTCCGTCCGAGGCGGGATTCCCATTGGGGAAAAGAGGGGGCCGCAGACTGACGTTTGCGCCATTGAGTTTGGGCGTCGCTTGCGTATATAAAGCCCAATCATTCCAAAAAAACTTGGATAGACCCGATGACTGCGGCCACGCTTTCCCCCGCCGATGTGAAGCCCATTGCCGATGCGACGCCGGCGCGCAAGACCCTGATCGGCCTGAGCCGGGAGGAGCTGACGGCGGAAATGGTGGCCCTGGGGGAAAAGCCGTTCCGCGCCGGGCAGCTGTGGCACTGGATCTATCATCGCGGCGAAACCGATTTCGACCGCATGACCACCCTGGCCAAGGATTTCCGCAAGCGCCTGTCCGATCACTTCGTGGTGGACCGGCCCGGCGTTTCGCGCGATCTCGCCTCGGTCGATGGCACGCGCAAGTGGCTGCTGCGCCTGCCCGACGGCAACGAGATCGAAACCGTCCATATCCCGGAAGACGATCGCGGAACCTTGTGCGTGTCCAGCCAGGTCGGCTGCACGCTGACCTGCCGCTTCTGCCACACCGGCACCATGAAGCTGGTGCGCAACCTGACTTCGGCCGAAATCGTCGGTCAGGTGATGCTGGCGCGCGATGCCCTGGGCGAATGGCCCAGCCCGACCGACGGGCGCATGCTGTCCAACATCGTGATGATGGGGATGGGGGAGCCGCTGTATAATTTCGACGAGGTGAAAAAGGCGCTGAAGATCGTCATGGATGGCGACGGCATTTCCATCTCGCGTCGACGGATCACCCTGTCCACCTCGGGTGTGGTGCCGATGATCCGCCGCTGTGGCGAGGAAATTGGCGTTCAGCTCGCAATCTCGCTCCACGCCGTGACGGACGAGCTGCGCAATGTGCTGGTGCCGCTGAACAAGAAATATCCGATTGCCGATCTGTTGGACGCCTGCCGCGCCTATCCCGGCCTGTCCAACGCCCGCCGCATCACCTTCGAATACACCATGCTGAAAGGCATCAACGACAGCCCGGCGGAAGCGAAGGAACTGGTGCGGCTGCTGAAGGGGATTCCGGCCAAGGTCAACCTGATCCCGTTCAATCCCTGGCCCGGCGCACCCTATGAATGTTCGACCGATGCAGCGATCGAAAAATTCTCCGACATCGTCAATGCGGCAGGCTATGCCTCCCCGGTGCGCACGCCGCGCGGGCGGGATATCGGCGCCGCCTGCGGCCAGCTGAAATCCGACAGCCAGCGCATCCGCAAAAGTCAGTTGCTGGCCGCCATGGCCCCCGGCCCGGTCCTGCCCGCAGCCGGTTTGCCTTCTGCTGGTTTGCCTGCCTGAATCCGCAAAATCAGGGGTTGCGCCTGGCATAGGCCATGCCCACCTAGTGCGGCATGTTTGGAGAAACCATGATTTCCCTTCCCATCAGCCTGTTGGTGCTGATCCCCTTGTGGCGCCTGTTCGACCGGGCCGGCCTGTCGCCGCTCTGGTCGCTGCTGGTGCTGATCCCCGGAATTGGGCTGCTGATCGCCCCGGCGATCCTGGCCTTTGCATCCTGGCCCAAGGGCGAAGCGAGGCGCTGACCCATGTTCGAAATGATGTTCGCCATGGTTTCGGGCTTGGTTGGGCTGGTGTTCACCGCCCTGGGCCTGCTGATCCTGGCGCCGATCGTGGCCCTGTGGTTCTGGGTGCTGGTGCGGGTGCTGAACAAGGCCGGATTTTCCGGTTGGTGGAGCCTGCTGAGCCTGTTTCCCCCGGCGCTGGTGGTCGGCGTTTGGATCCTGGCCTTCACCGACTGGCCGCGCGACCGCGACGGCGTCACCCTGCGGATCGAGGTTATCCCCCCGCGCTGACATTTTTTGAAACGGGCGGGGATGCCCGGCGCCTGCGCTGCCTAAAAGCCAGATGAGAGCCGAATAACAAAGCTCTAAGCCAAGGATCAAACCTTTGGCCGCTCTCGCCTCATCCAGTTTTCTTGCCCGCAGGAGTAATGTTGCATGACCCGTAAAACCCTTCTGGTCGCCGCGTCCTTGCTGACCCTTGGCCTTGGCGTTGTCGGTACAGCCGCGTTGGCACAGCCTCATCACGGTGGCCCCGATCTCGCCCAGCTTTCCACCATTCTGACGCCAGAGCAGCGGAAAGCGCTGGAGGATGCCCGCCAGGGCAAAGACCCGCGCGACATGACGCGCGAAGAACGCCGCGCCTTTGCCGAGAAACGCCGGGAAATCATGGCCGGCCTGACGGCGGAGCAGAAAGACAAGCTGCGCACCCTGTACGAGAGCGAGCGCGGCAGCCGCTTCGCCGATCTGCGCGCCAGCATCGATTCGGTGCTGACCGCAGAGCAGAAGGCCAAGCTGGATGCCGCTGCGAAAGGCAAGGCCCCGCGCGATATGACCGCGGAAGAACGCCGCGCCTTCGGCCAGGCCCGGCGCGAGGTGTTTCAAAGCCTGACCGACACCCAGCGCGACAAGTTACGCGCGCTGATGCCCCGCCATCGTCAGGATGGCGATCATCGGGGTGGCGATCATCGGGGGTCGCATGGCGGCGGGCCGCGCCACGGCTAACCGGCCGCACTACGCTTCCACTCCAAAAAAGAACCCCCGCCAGTCGCCTGGCGGGGGTTTTTCTGTGCCACCGAAACCGATCGGCGCAGCGTAACCGAGGGTTACTCGGCCGACTGACGGTAATCGGTCTTTTCGGCGATACGGGCCGACTTGCCGCGACGGCCGCGCAGATAGTACAGCTTCGCACGGCGCACCGCACCGCGGCGCACCACTTCGATGCCGGCCAGGCGCGGGCTGAACAGCGGGAACACGCGTTCCACACCTTCACCGTAGGAAATCTTGCGCACGGTGAAGTTGCTGTTGATCCCGGCATTCTTGCGGGCAATGCACACGCCTTCATAGGCCTGGACACGCTCGCGGCCGCCTTCGACCACCTTCACCTTGACGCGCACGGTATCGCCGGGGGCGAAATCCGGCACCGGGTTTTCGGCGGTGAGCTTCTGGATCTGTTCCTGCTCAAGCTGCTGGATGATGTTCATTGGTCTGTCCTTCCACCTGGTCAATACGAGAGGGCCCCGGTTCGGCCTGCCGATCTGGCAGATCCGACCCTATTGCACCGGGGCCGTCGGATGGGTTGCAAGATAGCTGTCCCAAAGATCGGGACGGCGGCTGCGTGTTACCTGTTCCGCCTGGTCCTGCCGCCAGCGCCGGACCTTGTCGTGATGGCCGGAGATCAGCACCTCCGGCACCGCGCGGTCCTGCCACACGGCAGGGCGGGTGTAATGGGGATATTCAAGCAGCCCGTCTTCAAAACTGTCGTGCTGGTGCCCTTCTTCCTTGCCCATGACGCCCGGCAGCAGACGCACGCAGGCGTCCAGCAGGGTCAGGGCCGCAGGTTCGCCCCCGGACAGGACGAAATCGCCAAGGCTGATTTCCTCCATCGCCCGGGCATCGATCACCCGCTGGTCCACGCCTTCATACCGACCGCAGAGCAGGATCACGCCCGGCTGGGCGGCCAGCTCCCGCACCCGCGTCTGCGTCAGCAGCCGCCCGCGCGGGGTCAGATAGATGACGGGCGCGCCCGTCGGCGTTTCGGCAACGGCGCGGTCCAGCGCCGCGTCGATCACATCCGGCCGCATCACCATGCCGACACCGCCCCCGAAGGGACTGTCATCGACCGTGCGATGCTTATCGGTTGCAAAGTCGCGGATCTGCACCGTCGTCAGCGACCAGACCCCGTCCCGCAGTGCCCGCCCGGCCAGCGAATGGCCGAGAGAGCCTGGAAACATCTCCGGAAACAGGGTCAGCACGGTCGCCGTCCAGGGAGTCGTCCCGGGGACCATTGGGCGGGCGGTTGCCGAAGGAGCCTGGGGCTGCGTCATGCGGCCTCGCCCCCCTCGTCATCCGCGTCACCGTCAACCGCCTCACCATCGAAGCCGTCCCCGTTCCCGTCCCCGGGGGCCTTGGCCTTCGCCAGCAGCCCCTTGGGCGGATGAAAGGTCAACCGGCGGGCGGCGATATCGACCACCGGAATGGTTGCCTTGGTGAAGGGCACGAAGACCGATCCGCCCCCCCGTTGCTGCACTTCCAGCGTATCGCCCGCGCCGAAATCATGGACGGCGCGGACGGTGCCGAAAATGGCCCCATCGGGCAGCACCAGGCTGCATCCGATCAGGTCGGCGTGATAGAAGCTATCCTCATCCTCCAGTGCGGGCAGGGCCGCGCGGGGGATATAGAGCTTCACGCCGTTCAGCGCCTGGGCGGCATCGCGGTCGTCGATCCCATCGACGACACACAGCAGGTTCCCCTTGGCCTCCCCGACGATCTCCAGCGTATAGGCGCGTCCGGTATCATCCGTCAGCGGCCCATACTCCGCCAGGGCGGCGGGATCGTCGGTGAAGCTGCGCACCTTCGCCAGGCCCTGCACGCCATGCGCCCCAACAAACTGCGCCACGCACACCAGGGCCGCATCCGCAGAGGGATCGGCCACAGGGGTGGGGGCAGGTTGGGAAAGCGGGCGGTTGGTCATGGCGTCGGTCGCAGGGTCAGCACAACAGTCGGGATGCTTTACTGGGCAGCGGCTTCAGCGGCCTTGGCGGCAGCGTCGGCTTCGGCCTTCATCCGTTCCTGGGCCTTCTTCTTGGGGGCCGACTTCACCGGGGTTTCCCGGTACTTCGGCGCCGGGATCATCCCGGCCTGGCCCAGGAAGCGGGCAACACGGTCCGTCGGCTGCGCGC
This sequence comes from uncultured Comamonadaceae bacterium, assembly GCA_964428065.1. Classification (GTDB taxonomy): domain Bacteria; phylum Pseudomonadota; class Alphaproteobacteria; order Elsterales; family Elsteraceae; genus CAYRWZ01. The sequence goes on from CAYRWZ010000001.1 coordinate 58,658, forward strand.
CGACGGACAGCCAATGCTTCACGCGCTCGGCGTTCAGCACCACGCGCTCGGCATGGTCCTTCGGCTTCATGGGATCATAGGAGCCCAGCTTTTCGATGAAACGGCCATCGCGCGGGGCGGTCGCTTCCGCCACGACGATGCGATAGAACGGGCGCTTCTTGGCGCCGCCGCGGGTCAGTCGGATCTTCAGAGACATAGGTCTTTACCCTCGTTCTAGTCCAAAACCAAAAACCTGTACGCACGTCGACCGGCACAAGACCGGCCATTCCTCAAGGCCGCCTAACGGCGCCCCAGAATTCCCGGCAGGGAGCCAAGCCCGCCGATTTTACCGGCCAGCTGCTTGGCCAGGCCGCTTTTGCCCAGCGCCTGCATCTTTTTCATCATCGACTGCATATCCTGGAACTGCTTCAGCAGCCGGTTGACATCCTGCACGCTGGTTCCCGAACCGGCGGCGATGCGCTGCTTGCGGCGGGCGTTCAGCAGTTTCCAGTTGCGGCGTTCCTTGGGCGTCATCGACAGGATGATCGCTTCCTGCCGCTTCAACACGCCGTCGTCGATCTTGCTTTCGTCCAGCTGCTTCTTGATCTTCTGGATGCCCGGCATCAGGCCCATCAGGCCCGACATGCCGCCCATCTTCTTCACCTGTCGCAGCTGGGACAGGAAATCTTCCAGGTCAAACTCGCCCTTCTGCATCCGGGCGGCCAGCTTTTCCGCCGCTTCCTGGTCGATGGTCTGGGCGGCCTTTTCCACCAGGCTGACCACATCGCCCATGCCCAGGATGCGCCCGGCGATCCGGTCGGCGTGGAAATCTTCCAGCGCGTCCATCTTTTCGCCGACGCCCAGCAGCACGATCGGCTTGCCGGTCACGCCGCGCATCGACAGGGCGGCGCCGCCACGGGCATCGCCATCGATCCGGGTCAGCACAATCCCGGTCAGTCCAACGCGGTCATTGAAATGCTGGGCGGTGGTCACCGCGTCCTGACCGGTCATGGCATCGGCGACCAGCAGGGTCTGGACCGGGCTGGTGGCATCGCGCACGGCGGCCACTTCGGCCATCAGTGCCTCGTCGATCGACAGACGGCCGGCGGTATCCAGCATCAGCACATCGAACCCGCCGCGCCGGGCTTCGGTCAAAGCCCGCTTGGCAATCTCGACCGGCGGCTGGCCCGGCACGATCGGCAGGGTTTCCACGCTGACCTGACGGCCCAGCACGGCCAGCTGTTCCTGCGCAGCCGGGCGCGCCACGTCCAGCGAGGCCATCAGGACCTTCTGCTTGTCCTTCAGGGTCAGGCGGCGGGCGATCTTGGCGGTCGTCGTGGTCTTGCCCGAGCCTTGCAGGCCGACCATCAGCACGACGGCCGGGGCGGCACCGCGCACGGTGAACCCTTCGGCCCCTAACGAGCCGAGGGGGGAGCCGAGGGGAGCACCCGTGGTGGCCGCGCCCTCCGCCGGCTTGCCGCCCAGAACCTCGATCAGATGGTCGTGAACGATCTTCACCACCATCTGGCCGGGGGTGATGCTGCGCAGCACCTCTTGCCCGACGGCCTTTTCCCGGATTGCGGCGATCAGATCCTTGACCACCGGCAGGGCGACATCGGCTTCCAGCAGGGCAATGCGCACTTCGCGCAGGGCTTCGCTGACGGAAGCCGGTCGAATACCGCCCCCAGCTTTTGTGACAAGCCCTCGAACATTGCGCCGGTCCGGCCCCTTTCCCGTTCACACAAAACAAAACGCGCACACAAAACAAAACACGCCGGTGCGCGACACTCGCGGACCGGCGGGGACACCCCTTCGGCGGGGCATCCAATGAATTGCGGCAGGGATACGCGCTTGCACAGCGGGAGTCAAGCCCAAGCGGGGCCACCTATCCCGCGATCAGCAGGCCGCCCAACAGTCCGTCCCGGCCGAACAGCGCATCCCACAATAGCTTGGCCCCGGTCACGCCGGTCAGCACATAGCACAGGCCATAGAACCAGCGGTCCGACAGGCGCTTCATCAGCGCCATGCCCGCCCACACGCCCAGCGGCGCCAGTGGCAGCAGCACGCCAACGGTGGCCAGGGTCGGGCGGTCGAACTGGCCCAGCCAGGCATAGGGGATCAGTTTCACATAATTGACCAGGGCAAAGAACAGGACGTTGGTGGCGACGAAGACGGTCTTGTCCAGCCGCTGGGGCAACAGATAGACCGTGATCGGCGGGCCGCCCGCATGGGCGACGAAACTGGTGAAGCCTGACAGCGCGCCCCAGAAACTGCCCTTGCCCCAGTGCGGGCCGGTTTGATCGAGGTTGGCCAGCAGCCGCGCCCGCAGCCCCTGATAGAGCAGAAAGCCGAAGGACAGCAGGGCCAGCATCAGCAGGATCCACGGCACGCTCAGCCACCGGAAGGTCAGCGCGCCGATGGCGATGCCCAGCATCGCGCCGGGGATCAGGATCACCATGTTGCGCCGGTCCCACTGGCCGCGAAAGGCCCGGATGCCGACCAGATCCATCACGCACAGCAGCGGCAGCATAATCGCCGCCGCCTGTTGCGGCGGCACCGCCAGGGTCATCAGCGGCACGGCCAGAATCCCGAAGCCGCTGCCGAACCCGCCTTTGGAAACCCCCATGATCAGCACTGCCGGAATGGCGCAGAGATAGAACCAGGGATCGGCAATCGGCATGGCGGGCCCTTCACGGTACAGCAGGAGACGGACCCAGCATCAAACACCGGGACGATCCGCAGGACCAGCAGCGCGGGGACAGGGCTGGTATGTGCCGCCGGGATCTGATAGTTTGGATTTATGTCGCCCTCTATCAAATTGATATCGGCTGCGCTTTGGTCGGCTGTCGGCGCCCTGACACTGGTTGGGGCGGCCGGCTTCGGGCTGCTGGCCCTGACGCCGGATCCAGCGTTGGAGGGCGCTTCCGGGGGAACTTCTTGGCATGGGACGACATCGTCGGCTGTGGCACCGGCAGGCGTGGCGGAAGGACGGGTCAGCCCCCTGTCGGCACAGGCGATTGTGGCCGCCGCCGTGATTCCGGAGAATTTACCGCCGCCACCACCACCCCCAGCCCCAACCCCAGCCCCCACCATTCGACAAACTGGTCCGGCACCTTTGGCCCAGCCGCCGCTGGCATCGCTGGTTGCCGTGCCGAAGCCGGCGCCAAAGGCCGATCTGCCAAAGCCGGAGGCACCGCAGCCGGCGCCTCAGTCAGCCCCGGCACCGGGTGTGATTCTGATCAGCGCCAGCCAGCGCAAGCTGATGTACCAGCCCGCCGATGGCGGTGCGCCCATGGTGTTCCCGATTGCGGTCGGCCGGCATCGCTCTCTGATTCCGTTCGGCAGCAGCGAGGTGGTGCGCAAGCGCAAGAACCCCACCTGGTATCCCACCCCGACCATGCGCAAGGAGGATCCAACCTTGCCGGTTTCGGTGCCGCCGGGCCCGAAGAACCCGATGGGGGCCTATGCGCTGGATCTTGGCTGGACCTATTACCGCATCCACGGCACCAACGCGCCCGATACGGTCGGCCATGCCGCCAGTTCCGGCTGTTTCCGCATGCTGCCGAAGGATATCGAGGCGCTGTACCCCCATATCGCGGTCGGCACCAAGGTGCATGTGTTCGACGGGCCGTTGCCGCCGGCGACCCCTGCGCCCGCTGTCCCGGTTTCAACTGCGGGCGCGAATCCCGCCGGCCCCGCCACCGGTATTGCCACCGCCGCCAATCAGGCGCGGCTATAGGGTCAACTGGTTGAAAACTGGGGTTGCGCAGCACGCCCCCGCTTGGGCATGGTGCCGGAATGACCGACCGTTTCGCCAGCCTGACCCGCCCCGATCCCGCCGCAGACAGCACCAGCGCCGCCGTGCGGGCGCAGTATGAAACCCTGCCCTATCCAGAGCGCAAACCGGCGGACGAGGCCAAGCGGCTGATTATCGGCAGCCCGAGCCATCTGGCGGAGATTGAACATTATCTGTTCGGCGGCCGCCTGCCCTGTGGCCAGGATGCGGCGCGCCCGTTCCGCGTGCTGATCGCGGGCGGCGGCACGGGCGATGCCCTGATGATGCTGGGCCAGCAGATCCAGGATCGCGGATTGGTGGCGGAGATCGTCTATCTCGACGCCTCCACCGCCGCCCGCCGGATTGCCGAGGAACGGGCCTGCATCCGGGGCCTGACCGGCATCCGCTTCGTCACCGGATCGTTGCTGGACCTGCCGGGTGTGCTTGGGCCGGATGCCGCACCCTTCGACTATATCGACTGCTGCGGGGTGCTGCACCACCTGCCGGACCCCGAAGCGGGGATCGCCGCGCTGTCCCGCGTGCTGCACCCGGCCGGCGGCATCGGGATCATGGTCTATGGCGCGCTGGGCCGCCGGGGCATCTATGACATGCAGGATGTGCTGCGCCTGATCGCCGGTGAGGGAGGAACGGGCGAAGGCAGCGCAGAGACAACGGCGCAGCAGCGCATCGCCGTGGCGCGCAAGCTGCTGGCGCAAGCCCCGGCCAGCAACTGGCTGCGCCGCAATCCCGCGATCCGCGACCATATCGATGGCGGCGATGCCGGGCTGTTCGACCTGCTGCTGCACGCGCGCGACCGCGCCTATCTGGGGGAGGAAGTCGCCGCCCTGGCCGGGACCGGCGGGCTCAGGCTTGAGACGTTCATCCCGCCCGCGCGCTACCGGCCGGAGTTTTACCTGACCGATGCGGACCTGAAGCGCCGCTTCGCGGGCCTGCCGCCGTTGCTGCAGGCCGCCGCCGCCGAACGGCTGGCAGGAAATATCAAGGTCCATATCGCCTATCTGAAAGGCCCGGACAATCGCAGCACCCCGCCCGACTGGGCCGATCTGGACGCGATTCCGGTGCTGAAAGGCCCGCCGGGGGCGGAGATCGTGAAAATGCTGGGCCGCACCGGCAGCATCGAGCTGGAGATCGACGGGCTTGCCTGCCGCGTTGCATTGCCGCACCTGGCGCCGGCACTCCTGCCCCGGATCGACGGCGCCACCCGCTGGCGGGACATTCTGGCCGGGGTCCGGGCACTGCGCCCGGATGTCGCCGAGGCAGCTGTGACCACCGCCATCGCCAGTCTGGGCGCGGCCTTGGGCGGACTCAACTGGCTTCTGCTGCGCCACGATCGCAGCTAATTATCAGTTCTTAATATAAAAATATTACCCAAAACACCCAAAAACTCCCAAATCATCTCCATTTCGGTGACAGGATTGTCACACCATTCGGCGTGAAATACGTCAATCATCACCCTCCGGGAAAAGCGGCTCATCAGACCAATACTGGTTCAGGCCATTTCCTTACCTGATGTTCAACATCACCATCGATGCCTATACATAGGAGGGTTAACCAATGTCGCAGGTTCATCATGGAATGCACCTTGTCGCGCGGGCGACCGCAAACTGCCAGTCCGAGGAGCCAGACGGCCCGGCGGACAATGGGGGGTATGTTGCGACAGAGGACCGCGATTTTCTGCGCGGCAGCCAGAATTCCGACACCCTCAACGCATTGGGTGGTGACGATATCGTTCTGGGCGATAACGGGGCCGACCTGATCGACGGGGGCGACGGCAACGACGTTATCGACGGCGGCAACAATGCCGATACGGTGAATGGCGGTGCAGGCGACGACTGGCTGTACGGCTTCAACGGCGACGACCAGATGGATGGGGGCGCCGGGTCGGACCGCCTTTTTGGCGAGAATGGTGCCGATACACTCTCTGGCGGTGACGGCACCGACAGGCTGATGGGTCAGAACGGGGCCGACCGGCTGTACGGCGGGGCGGATGCCGACACGCTGGATGGCGGCAACGGCAACGATCAGCTGTTCGGCGGGGATGGGGACGACCTGCTGTCCGGCAATAACGGCAGCGACACGCTGAATGGCGAAGATGGGGCCGATAGCCTGATGGGCGGCAATGGCCTCGACAGCCTGCAGGGTGGCAGCGGGGCCGACCAGCTGGACGGCGGCAACGGCAACGACACGCTGGATGGCGGCGATGGCGCCGATACGCTGGTCGGCGGCGGCGGCGCGGACCTGTTCGTGATCGACGCCACCACCGTCGGCGGCACATCCACCGCGCTGCCCGAAGTCATCCTTGGCTTCAACTTCACCGGCGGGGACCGGATCCATCTGGTGAGCAGTTCTGACTTCCTGATCACCGCCGATGGCGACGACGCCCTTCTGGTAACGGCCGACACCGGCTATGTGCTGCGCCTGGTGGGGGTTGCCCCGGCCGAGGTGACGGCGGACTGGTTCGTCTAAGCCGGGGGCGGCTTGCCACCCCTCAACGACAGGGTGCCGGACGACCGTAGCCGACACCCACCGCAGGCCTTACCAACCCGGCGATTGCCGGGTTTTTTCTTGCGCGGCAGAACCGCAACTGGCCGTCACTTTAGTAATCTTTGCCTCAATCCCAATGAAACCAGTCTCTAAATAGTCTAGAGGCATGAAATAGATGAAAATAGTCACTACGATCGACAGAGTTTACGCATCATCGAACCATGCCAACGCCTGTATGGCAGTCACAACACCTGCACCTGGATCACGCGCACCCCGCTTTTCATGAAATCCGGGACACTCACCAGACAGCGATATCGCCAGATATAATTATCCCCTTATTATAAATAAATAAATTCACAGCCTTAATTTGGAATGCATAAAAACTGGAGCGATATTTGTGTTACCAGATTCATACCTGTGATTGATTTTCGCACAGATGTTATATTTACCGGGAATAGAGATAGTATTAAAAATTGGTTACTCTGTTATGCTTTCAATTTTTTCACTGGTAATAGTTTTTTAACCAACATATCAATGATCCACCCACCGCATTACGGCCACCCCCGACAGCGATCGGGATGGCATACGGGATCACCGGATCCAATGCGCCGGGTATTATCACAACTTACGAAATCCAAATGATTTCAATCATATAGGTGAAGTTATGATTCGCTTTAATACCTCGACGATCAAAACTGTGAAGACCGGTGATTTCATCATTCGCGATGGCGATTCCGTCTCCGTGGTTCTTGGCACCCCTGACAACGATATCCTGTACGGCACGCAAGGTTTGTGGGCCGGCGCCGACAATGACGACATGATCCTGGGCCTGGGTGGTAACGACGCCCTGTACGGCCTGGGCGGCAGCGACACGGTCAGCGGCGGCGATGGCCGGGATAAGCTGTTCGGCGGCAAGGGCAACGATGCGCTCTATGGCGGGACCGACACGGATGACGTTGTCGGCGGCGAAGGCAACGATCTGGCCTATGGCGGCGACTGGCACGACCATCTGGAAGGCGAAGCCGGGCAGGACACCCTGTATGGCGACGCGGGCAATGACGTACTCGACGGCGGCGACGGGAACGATCTGCAATATGGCGGGACCGAGACCGACCATCTGCGCGGCGAAGCCGGCAACGACACCCTGTATGGCGAGGATGATTCCGACACCATGCTGGGCCAGGAAGGCCGTGACGAGCTGTTTGGTGGCAAGGGCAACGACATTCTGTACGGCGGTGTCGATACCGATGGTCTGGTCGGCGGCGAAGGCGACGATCTGGCCTATGGCGGCGACTGGCACGACCA
>CAYRWZ010000001.1:66359-90459 GCA_964428065.1 uncultured Comamonadaceae bacterium
GCTGTATGGCGAAGACGATTCCGACACGATGCTGGGCCAGGAAGGCCGTGACCAGCTGTTCGGCGGCGACGGCAACGACATCCTGTATGGCGGCGTCGATACCGATGGTCTGGTCGGCGGCGAAGGCGACGATCTGGCCTATGGTGGCGACTGGCACGACCACCTGAAGGGCGAAACCGGCAACGACGTCCTCTATGGCCAGAATGGGAACGACGTGGTCGATGGCGGCGACGGGGACGACCTGCAATATGGCGGGGCCGATACCGACCATCTGCGCGGCGAAGCCGGCAACGACACCCTGTTCGGCGAAGACGGCGCGGACACCCTGCTGGGTGGCGCCGGCACCAACACGCTGGTCGGCGGTGACGGGGATGACCTGTTCATCTTCACCGTCAGCGAACGGCGCTGCGGCGATCTGGATGTGGTTGAAGATTTCGACGCAAACCAGGGCGATCGTCTGTGCCTGATGACGCCCAGCGAATACGCCGTGGCGGACGATGGCCAGGGCGGGACGCTGATCACCCTCTCCTCAGGATCCAGGATCCAGCTGGTCGGTGTTGCTGCCGACGATTTCAAGGCTGACTGGTTCATCTGAGCGGCGCGGGGGCCGGGGAATATTCCACCCGGCCCCCGGCCAACTTTCGATCATCCGGCACCAACAGATCGATGGCAAAACTAAAAATCCCTTAAATTTCAATCAATTCAAAATATTAAAGTCTGGTCCAATTCGCAGTTCTCCTCTAAATATCTGCAATAGAACCCCTTGCCTTCCTGTGGAGCACGACAATGGCACAGTATGATTATACCGAGTACCAAGAGGCCGCGAAGAAGCCCGGCCGCGGTAACGGCAAGCCGTTCAATCGGGAAGAATCGGGCGGCGATGGGGCCGACACCATCAGCTCGTCGGCCAATGACGACCGTCTGGTCGGCGGCAAAGGCCCGGATATTCTTTCGGGTGGCGAAGGCAATGACGAGCTGCGCGGCGAACAGGGCCATGACCGGCTGTTCGGCGGCGACGGCGATGACGAGGTGTATGGCGGCAACGGCAACGACATGCTGTATGGCGATGCCGGCAATGACATTCTGGTCGGCGCCAATGCCAAGGATTCGCTGTTCGGCGGCGCGGGCGACGATCTGCTGATCGGCGGCAATGGTCAGGATTTCCTGGCTGGCGGCCTGGGCAACGACACCCTGTCGGGTGGCAATGCGCCGGACGTGTTCCGCTTCGATGGCGCGCCGATCCCGCCCCCCACCTCCGCCCCGACCTCTGCCCCCACTTCGGCGGCGCCGACGGCATCGGCCAGCGCGTCGCTGGACTATACCCAAGGGGATCTGGGGGCCGGCCTGGTCGCCCCGACCAGCGGGGATGGTGCGGCCACCAGCTCTGCCGCGATGGAGATCGAGCATGACGTCATCCTCGACTTCAATGGCAAGGGTGGCGACCGGATCGACCTGGCCACCGGTGAAGCCTATACCTTGGGCGAAGATGCCGACGGCAATCTGACCATCACCCTGAATACTGGGATTGTTGCCGCCAGCGCCCCGGCAGCCAGCGGGCTGACCACCGCCGGCGGGATCCCCGGCAGCGGCAGCACCATCACCCTGGTTGGCGTCAAGAAGGCCGATTTCAACACCGACTGGATCATCTGATCCGGTTCGGGCCGGAGCCAACCGGCCAGACAAGAAGGGCGGCGGACTGTTCCGCCGCCCTTTTTCATGCCCGATTGGCGGCGCGGATCAGGCCACGCTTTCGGCGATGCGGAACGGCGCGGCCGTCTTGGCCTTGACTTCCTCTACCGTCACACCGTCGGCCACGCTGATCAGGGTGGCCCCGCCGGTTTTGCGGTCGATATCGAACACGGCCAGATCGGTGATCAGCCGGTCCACCACGCGCGCGCCGGTCAGCGGCAGGGTGCAGGAGGGCAGGAATTTCGATCCGCCATCCTTGTCGCAATGTTCCATCACGACCACCACGCGCTTGACGCCGGCCACCAGGTCCATCGCCCCGCCCATGCCCTTGACCAGCTTGCCGGGGATCATCCAATTGGCCAGATCGCCATTGGCCGCCACCTGCATCGCCCCCAGGATCGCAAGATCGATATGACCGCCGCGGATCATGCCGAAGGAGGCCGCGCTGTCGAAGAAGGAGCTGTGCGGCAGGGCCGTCACGGTTTGCTTGCCTGCGTTGATCAGGTCGGCATCTTCCTCGCCCTCATAGGGAAAGGGGCCGATACCCAGCATGCCGTTTTCGCTGTGCAGCGTGACATGCATGCCGGTCGGAATGTAGTTGGCCACCAGGGTCGGGATGCCGATCCCCAGATTGACATAAAAGCCGTCGCGCAATTCCTGCGCGGCGCGGGCGGCCATCTGGTCACGAGTCCAAGCCATAATTCTGCGTCTCCCCTTCTGCCTTAGGCGCGCGGGCGGGTGGTGCGCTGTTCGATGCGCTTTTGCGCATCGGGCACATGAACGATGCGCTGCACGAAAATCCCCGGTGTGTGAACAAGATCGGGGTCAAGCTCCCCGCATTCGACCAGATGTTCCACTTCGGCAATCGTCACCTTGCCGGCGGTCGCCATCGGGTGATTGAAGTTCCGCGCTGTCTTGCGATAGACGAGGTTGCCTTCCTTATCGCCCTTCCAGGCGTGGACCACGGCCAGATCGGCGATCAGCGCGGTTTCCATGATGTGCGGCTCGCCGTTGAAATAGCGCAGATCCTTCCCCTCGGCGACCAGGGTGCCGACCCCGGTCTTGGTATAGAAGGCCGGAATGCCCGCCCCGCCGGCGCGGCACCGTTCGGCCAGCGTGCCTTGCGGGTTGAATTCCAGCTCGATCGTGCCGTCCAGATATTGCTGGGCGAACAGCTTGTTCTCCCCGACATAGGACGCGATCACCTTGCGGATCTGCCGGGTTTCTAGCAGCTTGCCCAGGCCGATGCCGTCCACGCCGCAATTGTTGGAAATCACGGTCAGGTCCTTGACGCCGGTTTCCCGGATCGCATCGACCAGCGTATCGGGAATGCCGCACAGGCCGAAACCGCCGGACATGATGGTCATGCCGTCGAACAGCAGGCCCTTCACGGCCTCTTTCGCGTTGGGATACACCTTGTTCATTCGGGTGCCTTTCTCCTTCTGGCCAACACGCCGCAGGGCATGCCGGATCACACATCATCGGGGCAAAACGGGGTACAAAACGGATGGCGGCCGCAGTCTAGGACCAGAGGCCGACCGCCGTCGAGAGACCAATATCAAACCGGCGCGGCGCGGAACGGGCGCACTTCGACCCGCTGCCAGACATTGCCCTTGGTATAGGGATCGTTCTGCAACCAGGCATCCAGGTCGGCCCGGCTGGGGAAATCGACAATCACCGACGATCCGATCATCTTGCCCTCGTCATCCAGGATCGCCCCGCCGACCAGCAGCTTGCCCTCGGCCTTCAGCGCCTTCACGCCGTCCAGATGCGCCTCGCGCGCAGCCAGACGGCGGTTGAGGGCATCGGCATCGGTGCCATCCCAGGCGATCACCAGATACTGCATAACGGGGTTCCCTTCTTTGCAGGTGAAACTATCGGGCCGGTAGTATGAACATGGTCCGAGCCGATTTGAAAAGCAGCCAAAGCGCATTGGTTAAAGAAAGAGTGCCGCAAGAATGTCGCATGCGACCGCTATCCCGGGACTGGACGGACAGGTGACAGCATGATCGCCCGGGCGCTGGGTGCGCTCGACAGCCGTCTGAAACAAGCGTCCCTGCCGGTTCAGGCGGCCTTCTGGATGGTGTTCGGCGCCCTGCTGTTTTCCGGCATGGGGGCAATGATCCGCAAAGTATCGTTCGAGCTGCACCCGTTCGAGATTGCCTTTTTCCGTACCTTCTTCGGGCTGGTCTGCATGCTGCCCTGGCTGCTGCGCCACGGGGTGCGGGGGCTGAAAACCAATCGGCCCGGCGGTTATCTGGTGCGGGCGCTGTTCAGCCTGGGCGGGCTGATCGGCGGGTTTTATGCCGTGGTCCATATGCCGCTGGCCGATTCGGTTGCCTTGTCCTTCACTGCGCCACTCTTCGCGACAGCCGGGGCCGCACTGTTCCTGGGCGAAACCGTGCGCGCCCGGCGCTGGATCGCCACCATCATCGGCTTTCTGGCGGTGCTGATTATTGTCCGGCCGGGGGCGGACAGCTTCACCCCCGCAGTGATCGTCGCCCTGGTTTCCTCGGCAGCGACGGCCGGGGCGATCCTGACCGTCAAGCGCCTGTCCGATACCGAACCGGCCAATGCAATCGTGGCCTATCTGGCGATCTATCTGACGCCGATGGCGCTGATTCCGGCCCTGTTCGTCTGGCAATGGCCGTCGCTCGAAGCCTGGATCTGGCTGTTCGCCATGGGGCTGGTTGGCACGCTGGGGCAGATTTTCCTGACCCGCGGGTTTGCAGTCGCCGATGCCTCCATGGTGATGCCGTTCGATTATCTGCGCCTGCCCTTCACCGCGCTGATTGCCTATCTGTGGTTCGCCGAAGTGCCGGGCATCTGGACCTTCGTCGGCGCGGGGATCATCGCTGCGTCTTCTGTTTACATCGCATGGCGCGAAGCCTATCTGGCGAAAACCGGCCGTGCCTAGCCCATCCCTCTGGCAAAAATCCCTCTGGCACAAGTCCCTATGGCAGCGCATCCCGCCCAATCTGCAAGGGGCGGTCCTGATGCTGGCGGCATCGACCAGCTTTGCCCTGTCGGGCAGTCTGGTCAAACTGGTGGGGGAGACGCAGCATCCGCTGGCGATTGCCTTTTTCCGCTGCCTGTTCGACTGGATCGTGCTGTGGCCGATGATTGCGCGGGCGGGCCTACAGGTCTACCGCACCACGGTGCCCCATCTGCACCTGTCGCGCAGCCTGGCTGGCACCGCCGCCATGGCGCTGGGCTTTGTATCGGTGACCGAACTGCCCTTGGCGCTGGCTTCTGCCCTTAGCTTCACCAAACCGCTGTTCATGCTGCTGATCGGCGTGCTGATCCTGCGGGAGGCAGCGGGCTGGCAGCGATGGCTGGCGGCGGGGGCGGGGTTTGCCGGGGTGCTGGTGATCGTCGATCCGCTGGCGGTGCTGGATGGCCCGCGCCTTCCGCCCGGCCCAATCCTGGCCGGGATCGGCGGGGCGGCCGGGGTGGCGCTGGTCGCCGCGCTAATCAAGACCCTGAGCATCACGGAGCGGCCGCTGACCATCCTGGCCTGGTTCGGCATGGTGTCCACCCTGGTGCTGCTGATCCCGCTATTCTGGGTGTGGCGCACCCCGGACGGGGCCGATTGGCTGGTGCTGCTGGCGATTGGTGGCCTGTCAACCCTGGCGCAAGGCTGGGCCATCCAGGCGTTCAAACGGGCGGAGACGACGGCAATTGCCGGGCTGGATTACAGCCGCTTGCTGTTAGCCGCCCTGTTCGGCTGGCTGATTTTTGCCGAGGTTCCGGCACCCGGCTTCTGGCTAGGCGGGGCCATCATCCTGGGGGCCAGCCTGGCCCTCGCCCGGTATGAGGCCCGGTATGAGGCGCGGCGCGTTACAGGGTAACCAGCAACCCAAGGCCCAGAGCCAGCACCGCACCGGCCGAAAGCGGGCGGCGCAGGCGGCCATACCAGCCGGGCAAGCGCCCCTCCCCCACGGCAGTCCGGTCAACCGCAAAACACAGGCCGAAGCCGATCATCTCCAGCACCAGGCCGGGCGCGGGCGCGATCATCAGCGCCACCCAGCCAAGCAAGGCGGGCGTCACGCTCCATACCAGCGTGCGGGGATTCGGCCCACCGGGGGTGCCGGAATTGATCGCCTGGCCAATCGCCTGTCCCCAGTGCACCGCGCCCAGAAAAGACAGGATCACCGCACCATAGGCCAACAGGACGAATACCGCCTCGCCACGCTGGGCAGGCAGAAGAGCCGCCGCCAGGGCCGCCCCGGCAAACGGGATCAACCCGGCATAGCCCAGCATCGCCGCACTGGACGGAATGGCATGGGATACGCTGGATGGCGGGTTCGGTTCCATGGCTGGCCTTTCCTGTTTGCCGGACGATATGGGGCATGGGGGGAGGAGAGCAAGCGCGCGTATCGGTCACAGCAGCGCTGCACCGAAGGGATCTTGGCGTTTGGCGCGCTTCCTGCTAAAGCCTGTGCCGATTTTTTTCCGTGTCACTCCAGATCAGCAACCAGACAAGCAAACGGGACCATCATGGACCTCAGCAAGATCTCTATCGGCCCCAACCCGCCCCACGACGTCTATGTCATCGTCGAAAATCCGCGCGGCGGCGACCCGGTGAAGTACGAACTGGACAAGGATAGCGGGGCGATGTTCGTCGACCGTTTCCTGCACACCGCCATGTTCTATCCGGGCAATTACGGCTTCATCCCCCATACCTTGAGCGGCGATGGCGACCCGGTGGATATGCTGGTGGTCGGCGAAGTGCCGGTGGTGCCGGGGGCCGTGCTGCGCGCCCGCCCGATCGGCGTGCTGCTGATGGAAGACGAAAGCGGCGTGGACGAGAAGATCATCGGCGTCCCGGCCAACAAGCTGCACCCGTTCTATGCCGGCGTGGCGAATTATTCCGACCTGCCGGAAATCCTGCTGGAGCAGATTTCCCACTTCTTCCAGCACTATAAGGATCTGGAAAAGGGCAAGTGGGTGAAGGTGCTGGGCTGGCGCGATGCCGCCGAAGCCGCCCGCCTGATCGAACAGGGCATCGCCAACGCCACCGCAGCCAAATCGGCGGCACAGTAAGCCCATCCCTCCCCCCAGCTCAATCCCCCTGCCCAATCCCCCAGCGCATCAGGAGCCGCCCGATGGATTTGACCGGACAGATTGCCGTCGTCACTGGGGCCGGGTCCGGCCTGGGGGCGGAAACCGCCCGCGCCCTGGCCGCCGCCGGGGCGCGGGTTGCCCTGCTGGATCGGGATCTGGACCGGGCCAGGGCGGTTGCCCAGCAGATTGGCGGCCACGCTGTTTCCTGCGATGTGGCTGACGCCGCCTCAGCCGCCAGTGCCATGACGGACGTGGTGCAGACGCTGGGCCGCCCGCGCATTCTGGTCTGCTGCGCCGGGATTGCCCCGGCCGCCAAGGTGGTGGGCAAATCCGGCGTCATGCCGCTGGACGATTTCGCGCGCGTCATCTCCATCAATCTGGTCGGGACGTTCAATCTGGTCCGCCTGGCAGCGGCAGAGATGATGACCCTGGAGCCGCTGGCCGATGGGGAGCGCGGGGTGATGATCCTGACCGCGTCGGTTGCCGCCTTCGAAGGGCAGATCGGCCAGGCCGCCTATGCCGCGTCCAAGGGCGGGGTGGCGGCACTGACCCTGCCGCTGGCGCGCGAATTTGCCCCTCAGGGGATTCGCGTCATGACCATCGCGCCGGGCATCTTCGCCACGCCGATGATGCTGGCCATGCCGCAGGCGGTGCAGGACAGTCTGGCCGCCACGGTTCCCTTCCCCGCCCGCCTGGGCAACCCGCAAGAATATGCCGATCTGGCGCTGACCATCTGCCGCAACCGCATGCTCAACGGATCTGTCATCCGCCTGGATGGCGCGCTGCGCATGGCGGCACGCTGACGCGCCCGTAACCAAAGCGCCCCCAAAAGGAGCCACTCAATGGAATTCCGCCGTCTGGGCCGGACCGACCTGTCGGTCAGCCTGATCTGCCTGGGCACGATGACCTGGGGCGACCAGAATACCGAAGCCGAAGGCCATGCGCAGATGGATTATGCGCTGGATCGCGGCATCAATTTCTTCGACGCGGCGGAAATGTATCCGGTGCCGCCCAAGCCGGAAACCTGCGGCCGGACCGAAGAAATCATCGGCACCTGGTTCAAGGCGCGCGGCACCCGGTCCAAGGTCATTCTGGCAACCAAGATCGCCGGCGGCGGCACGCGCGGATTGACCCATATCCGCGACGGCGCCCCGATGGACCGCAAAAATGTGGCCCTGGCGATCGACGCCAGCCTGAAGCGCCTGCAAACCGATTATATCGACCTGTATCAGGTCCATTGGCCGGAACGGGCGACCAATATGTTCGGCCAGTTGGGCTATACCCACCAGCCCACCGATCAATCGACCCCGATCGAGGAAACCTTGCGCGCGCTGGCCGATGCGGTGGCGGCGGGCAAGATCCGCCATATCGGTCTGTCGAATGAAACGCCCTGGGGGGTGATGCAGTATCTGCGCCTGGCGGAACAGGCCGGATTGCCGCGCGTGGTGTCGATCCAGAACCCCTATAACCTGCTGAACCGCAGTTTCGAGGTCGGACTGGCCGAAATGGCGATCCGGGAACAGGTCGGCCTGCTGGCCTATTCCCCCCTCGCCATGGGCACGCTGGCCGGGAAATATCTGGATGGCGCCAAGCCCGATGGGGCGCGGTTGACGCTCTATACCCGGTTCCAGCGCTACAACACGCCGCAGGCGGAACCGGCAATCCGCCGCTATGTCGATATTGCCCGGCGGCACGGGCTGGACCCGGCGCAGATGGCGCTGGCCTATATCAATACCCGCCCGTTCCTGACCAGCAACATCATCGGCGCCTCGAAGCTGGATCAGCTGAAGGCGAATATCGACAGCCTGTCGGTCCGGTTGAGCGAGGAGGTGTTGACGGAGATCGAAGCCGTGCACCGCGATCAGCCCAACCCCTGCCCCTGAGTCTGTGAACGGGGCCATGGGTCGGGGTTAGTTCTTTATTTGTTCACTGCTTCTGCTATGCTCCGGTCATGCAGAGCAGCGATGACGATATGGATCCGGGGCCGGACGATGCCTTGCCCTGGCAGCCCGTCAAGGGCCGGGGCGCGGTGTCCAATCGCGGCTCCCGCTTCGATGCGGCGGACCGGGTGGCGGTGGATGATGGCTGGACGCCGCAACGGAGTCCTGACTGGCTAACGGCAGAGGGGGAGGAGTCGCCGCCGCTGCGCACCACCATCACGCCCGATGCCAGCCGCAGCGTCATCACCTATAACCGCTCCCCCGATGTGCCGTTTGACCGCTCGATCAATGTCTATCGGGGGTGCGAGCATGGCTGCGTCTATTGCTTTGCCCGCCCCACCCATGCCTATCTGGGCCTGTCGCCCGGTCTGGATTTCGAATCGCGGCTGGTGGCGAAATACGATGTCCGCCCGCTGCTGGAACGGGAACTGGCGGCGCCCGGCTATCGCCCGGCCGTCATTGCGCTGGGCACCAATACCGATTGCTATCAGCCGGTCGAGCGCGATCTGGGCCTGACCCGGCAGGTGATCGACTGTCTGGCCGCCTGCGGCACCGGCAGGCTTCCACCATCACCACCAAATCCGCACTGGTGCAGCGGGATATCGATCTGCTGGCCCCGATGGCCGCACGCGGGCAGGCGGCGGTGGCAATCTCGGTCACCACGCTGGACCGCGATCTGGCCCGGCGGCTGGAGCCCCGCGCGGCCAGCCCCGCCCGTCGGCTGGCGACGATCCGCGCCCTGGCCGATGCGGGCATCCCGGTCGCGGTGCTGGCATCGCCGATGATCCCCGGCCTCAATGACCATGAGCTGGAAGCGATCCTGTCCGCAGCGGCGGCGGCCGGTGCGCGCCATGCTTCCATGCTGTTGTTACGGCTGCCGCTGGAGGTGAAAGACCTGATGCAGGAATGGCTGCACGCCCATGTGCCGGACCGGGCAGGCCGGGTGCTGTCGCTGATCCGCCAGTGCCGGGATGGCGGGCTGAACCATGCGGAATTCGGCATGCGTTTCCGGGGCACCGGCCCCTATGCAGAGCTGCTGTATCGGCGCTTTTCTCTCGCCCGAAAGCGGTTGGGGCTGGACGCCCGCGCCTGGCAATTTGATACCAGCCGCTTTGTTCCGCCCGTGCCCCGGGGCGGGCAGTTCAACCTGCTTTAGCCGCCTCAGCCCCGGATCGCGTCTCGGATCGCGTCTCGGATCGCGTCTCGGGCATCGAGTCCTTGGCATCGGCGGCCGGATCGTTCCGGCCCAGCCAGGCGAACAGGGCCAGCACCACCACGCCGACCACCAGCGATACATGCCAGACCATGGCACCGCCGAACGCGCCATAGATCATCCCGCCCACCGCCGGGCCGATGACGCTGGAGAACGCGAATACCGTGGTATAGAGGCCCAGATATTCGCCCGACCGCCCATGGCTGACCCCGGCATAGGTCTGCGCCAGGCCCATCGCCCCCGGAAACATGAACATTTCCGCGATGGTCCAGATCGCCAGACCCAGAAACGCCAGCCAGATCGCCGTGCTCCACGGCAAAATGCCATGGCCGAGGCACAGCAGAAACCCACCGATGCCCGCAACCCAATACAGGTTGCTGCGCCGGAATATGTTGGTCAGCGGCGGTTCGATCAGCACCACGGCCAAACAGTTGAGTGCGATCATCGCGCCGAACATCTGGGGCGAGATGCCATACTGTTCGCGCAGGAACAGCGGATAGGACACCTGCAGCTGGAAGAACACCATCCCGACCAGCAGCATGGCGAAGCAGAACACCAGATAGCGCGGATTGCGCAGCGGCGGTCGACTGCGGCCGTCCGACCCGTCGGCCGATTTCGGACGTGGTTGGGCGGGCAAAGCCGGCAACTGGGTTGAAACCAGCACCGCCGCCAAAAGGGCGGCCACCGCCTCCAGCACAAAGACCAGGGCCACGCTGACGGTGAACAGCAACCCGGCCATGGCCGAACTGATGGCAATGCCCAGATTGACCGCCAGCCGATTGACGGCATAACCACGCATCCGGTCCTGCTCTGAACACAGGCGCAGGATCGCCGACTGGGTGGCCGGGCGCTGCAACCCATCGCCCAGGGAGCCGATCAGCAATGTCACGAAAAAGTGCCACGGCGCCGTGCCGAGGGTCAGCCCCAGCACACCCAGGGCCAGAATCACCAGGCTGACGGCAATCTGGCGGCGCAGTTCCAGCCGGTCGGCCAGCAACCCGCCAAGATAGGATCCGACGACGGAGCCAATGCCCTTGGCCGCGATGATGATGCCGATGGTCCCCTCGCCATAGCCCAGATTCACTTTGAGGTGTAGGGCCAGCACGGTCATCACCATCAGCCCCATGAACTGGATGAAGCTGGAGACGGCCAGCACATACATGGGCCGCGGCAGGCCGAACAGGGCCGCCTTATAAGGGGCGATCAGGAAACGCAGCATGGCGCAAAATCATGGGCTTCGGTTGGAAAGCGGGCATCCTGCGCCGGGGACGGTCAAAAATCCAGAAAATAATCCGATATCGGATGCTTTTGGCTGACGCCGCGCCGCTGCGGGCATTTACCCACCGGCATTTACAAGGTCCCCCCCCCTCGGATATAGCCATACCCGCACAAAATTCGGGAAAGGATACGCGCAATGCGACTGTGGCGCCGCTTGGCTCTGGTTTCCATCGGTGTGGCCCTGGCCGTGGGGGTCCAGTCGGTTGACGCATTGGCGCAGCAGGCGCCGATCACCCTGCGCGCGCATCATTTCCTTGGCCCGACATCGACCGTGCAGGCCCAATTCCTGCAACCCTGGGCCGATAAGGTGGCGAAAGACTCCGGCGGGCGGCTACGGATCGAAATCTATCCCGCCATGCAGCTGGGCGGCCGTCCGGCGCAGCTGGTCGATCAGGTGCGCGACGGCGCAGTCGATCTGGTCTGGACCCTGCCGGGCTATACGCGCGGCCGCTTTCCAGTGACCGAGGTTTTTGAACTGCCGTTCCTGGCCGGGTCGGCTACCGCCACCAGCCAGGCGGTGCAGGAGTTTTCCGAACGCCATCTGAAGGCAGAATACCGCGATCTTCGCCCGCTCGCCCTGTGGGTCCATGCCCCTGGAACCCTGATGATCGCCAGCCGCCCGGTGCGCAGCCTTGCCGATCTGAAGGGGCTCAAAATCCGCGCCCCGCACCATGCGATGACAGAAACCCTAAAGGCGCTGGGGGCCAGCCCGGTCTCCATGCCGGTGCCCGATGTCTATGAGGCCCTATCGCGCCGGGTGATCGACGGGGCCGCCGTGCCATTCGAAGTGGCAACCCCGCTCCGGCTTCAGGAGGTGGCGAAATTCCACACCGAGGTGCCGATCTATACCTCGGTCTTCCTGTTCGCCATGAACCGGGCAAAGTATGAAGCCCTGCCCGCCGATCTGAAAAAAGTGATCGACGCCAATTCCGGCATGGCGCTGTCCAAGCGCATGGGGGAGGTGTGGGATGCCGCCGAACAGCCGGGGCGCAATGCCGCCAAGGCCGCCGGGGGCGAGTTCATCCCCCTGCCGCCGGCCGAACTGGCCGCCTGGAAAGCCGCCGCCCAGCCGGCGATTGACCAGTGGGTGGCGGCAATGGCGGAGCGCGGCCTGGATGGCAAGGCCCTGCTGGCTGAAGCCCAGGCCCTGATCAAAAAATATTCGGGTGGCAAGTAACGCGGACCCGGACCGGCCCATGGCGCGGGGGATGGCCCTGCTGGGGCAGATCAGCCGCGCATTGGCGATTCTGGGCGGCGGGCTGTTGCTGCTGCTGACCGCGATGACGGTTGCCAGCGTGCTGGGGCGCGCGCTGTTCGCCCTGCCGGTTCCCGGCGATCTGGAACTGATGCAGATGGGGCTGGCGGTCGCCATTGCCTGGTGCCTGCCCTGGTGCCAGTACCGGCGGCATCAGATTGCCGTCACTGCCCTGACCGACCGGGCACCGCGCCGGCTTCGTCAGGCGTTGGAAGCCTTGGCCCTACTGACAAGCGCTGGCGTGCTGGGCCTGCTGGCCTGGCGGCAGGCGCTGGGAATGGCGGATCTGCACAGCTATGGCGATGTGTCCACCGTGCTGGGCGTGCCGGTCTGGTGGGCGGTGGCGGCGATCCTGCCGGGGCTGGGACTATCGGCCCTGCTGGCACTGGGTCAGGTCTTCACGCCACTTAGTCCCGTACCAGAGGATCAGCCATGATCCCCGATTCAACCCTGATCTGGTTCGGCGGCGGCGGATTGCTGCTAATGCTGGGGCTGATGGCGCTGCGGGTGCCGCTGGGCATAGCCATGCTGCTGGTTGGCGGGCTGGGGCAGGCTATTCTGATCGGCGTCCCCCCGGTGCTGGCGACCCTGAAAGGGCTGGTCTGGGGCCAGTTGAGCGGCGGCACCCTGGCCGCCCTGCCACTGTTTCTGCTCATGGGGTTCATCGCTGCCGAAAGCGGGCTGGCAACCACGCTGTTTCAGGCCGGGCGGCTGTGGCTCGGGCGGCAGCGCGGCGGGCTGGGTATGGCGGCGCTGGTCGGCTGCGCCGGGTTCGGCACCGTGTGCGGATCGTCGGTCGCCACCACCGCCACCGCCGGGCGGCTGGTTCTGGGGGAATTGCGCACCAGCGGTTATGCGCCGGGGCTGGCGGGTGGCATCGTCGCGGCGGGCGGCACCCTGGGGGCGCTGATCCCTCCCTCGGTGATCCTGGTGCTCTATGCCATTCTGACCGATCAGGCCGTGGGCGACCTGTTCGCCGCTGCACTAGTACCTGGGTTGCTGGCGCTCGGCTTCTATTTGGTGGCGCTGGCGATCCTGGCCCGGCGCGCGCCATCGCTGGTGCCGCCGCCGCTGGAGGGGCCTGCGCCGCCGCTGCGCGACCGAATGTGGGCGCTGGCCAGATGCGCGCCGATCTTGCTGGTGCTGGCCATCCTGATCGGCGGCCTTTATGGCGGGCTGTTCACCCCGACCGAAGGGGCAGCAGTCGGCCTGGCACTGGTGCTGGGGTTCGGCCTGATCGCCCGCCGCCTCAGCAAGGACGGGGTGATCCGCTGCCTGCTGGGTACGGCGGAGACCACAGCGGCGATTTTCCTCGTGCTGCTGGGCGCCGAATTGTTCAACGGCTTTCTGGCCCTGAGCCGCTTCCCCACTGCACTGGAGGCGGCGTTGGCCCCGCTGGCCCTGTCGCCCTGGCTGGTGCTTGGGGCCATATTGGTATTGTACCTGATCCTGGGCGCGCTGATGGACGAGTTGTCCATGCTGGTGCTGACCCTGCCGGTCGTGTTCCCGCTGGTCATGGGGCTGGACTTCGGCCTGGCGCCGGCTGAGCAGGCGCTGTGGTTCGGCGTGCTGGTGCTGACCGTGTGCGGGATCGGCCTGCTGGCGCCGCCGGTCGGCCTCAATGTCTTTGTCACCCACGGGCTGATGCGGGACGTTCCGCTGCGTCAGATCTATTCCGGGGCGGCGCTGTTCGTGGCGGTCGATCTGTTACGGCTTGTGCTGCTGGCGACGGTGCCGACCTTGAGCCTGCTGGCCCGGTAGCGGGCTGCGCTGCCATTCGGCGGCCACCAACCCGCCCAGCAGGGCGACGCACCAGAAAATGAACAGCCAGAGCTGAAACAAAGGCAGTGCCGCCAGCGCGCCATAGACGGCGGACTGGATCGGCGATACCGCCGCGTAAAGGGTGAACAGCGCCTTCGCCCCTAGCAGCAAAAGGCTGGCCAGGGCCGCGCCCAGCATGGCGGCGGGCAGGCGGGCGATGCCGACCGGGAACAGCAGATACAGCAGCAAAAAAGTGATGAAGGCGATGATCGGCGTCAGCGCATGGCCCAGCCAGTCGGCAATCAGCGGATCGGCGGCAGAAATGCCCACCGCCACTGCCCAGCCCGCCGCCAGCGCCACCACCGGCATGGAGATCAGCACGGACAGCAGGGTCAAAAGCCGCACCCACCAGCGCGGCTTAACCGGCGCATGGTGCCAGATCTGATCGAAGCTGGTTTCGATTTCGACCAGCAGCAGAAAGGCAGTCCCCAGCAGAAAGACCAGCCCGGCCAGTGGCAGGGCGGCGGCATTGGCGACCAGGATATCCAGCTGGCTGCGAATATCGTCGGCGTAAGCGGGGATGAAGGCAGTGACGATGGCATCGCGCAGCCGCAGCACGAAGGGCCGCAGGGCGCTGTTCTGCGCCGCCAGGCCGAACACCAGGGTCGCCAACGGCACCACCGCCAGCAGGGAGGTGAAGGCAAGCGACGCCGCCGCCACCGCCAGCCGTTCGGCCAGAAACCGCCTTAGGATGGCGCGGATGAAAGCTAAGCTCTGCGCCATGCCACCCCTGCCGGTCGATCCTGTGCGCTGTCGATCAGGCGGCGCGGGTGCGCCCGGCCCCGCCCCGCCGCTGATCGGCATAGGCACGGGCGGCGGCGCCGAAGGCGCCCAGAATGGCGCGATACAACGGTACCTCGGTCACCCGGTGTTCGGGGTGGAACTGCACGCCCAGGGCAAAGGCCGGGGCATCGGCCACCCGCACCGCTTCAATCGTGCCGTCGGGGGCCGTCGCCTCCACCACCAGCCCGTCGCCCAGCCGGTCAATCGCCTGCCAATGCAGGGAATTGACCTGCAACCCGCCGGTCGCAACCCCCGCGCTGCGGCACAGCTGCTCCAGCAGGCCGCCGGGGGCGAGGGTGATCCCGTGGGCCAGGGCGAATTTGACATCGACATCGTCGGAAACCGGCGCGCGATGGTCGATCCGGCCCGGCTGCTCATGCACCCGCTGGTACAGCGTGCCGCCATAGGCGACGTTCAGTTCCTGATGGCCCCGGCAGATGCCGATCAGCGGAATCCCCCGCGCTACCGCCTTGCGGATCAGCGGCAGGGTGGTGGCATCGCGGGCCGGATCGTGCAGGGTGCCGGGCGCGCTTGGTTCGCCACCATAATGGGACGGCTCCACATTCGACAGGCTGCCGGTCACGAAGACGCCATCGACGAGGTCGAGGATCGCATCCAGGTCCAACGCCTCCCCCAAGGCCGGAATCAGCAGGGGCGTGCCTTCCGCCCCATGGGTAACGCCGTGGATATACTTGGCGCCGACGCTCTGAACCGGGCCGTTATCGACCGTCTTGATGCAGGCGGTGACGCCGATGATCGGTTTGCGCGACATGTTCCACCTTCTTTCGCCAAAACGGCCACTCGCCAAAACGGCAGGCTTCGCCGTTACCCTTGGCCCGCTTTCTTCGAACAGTATATGGGTACAGTGCCCGTTTTTCAGGATGAGAACCAGAGGGGACAGGCGTGTTTGCCGAAACAGGGACACTGACCAGCCTCGTCAATCAGCTGGTGGCGCTGAAAGCCGGTATCGTCGGCGGCTGGTTCATCCTGCTCTGCGCGCTGGAAACCCTGCTTCCCCGCGCCCCCCGGCCGGGATTGATCGCCGGGTGCGGGCGGCAATTGAAGAATGCGGCACTGCTGGCGCTGAACGCCCTGGCTTCACCCCTGTTCGTCGTGCCGCTGACGGCGCTGGCCAGCGCACATCCGTTGTGGCAGCGCGATCTCTGGCTGCCGGACTGGCTGGTCGGTTGGCCGGAACTGGCGCTGGATCTGCTGCTGCTGGATGCCTGGATCTATGCCTGGCACCGCCTTAATCACGCCCTGCCGCTGTTCTGGCGCTTTCACCGGGTGCATCACCTGGATGAACGGCTGGATGTCTCAAGCGGCGTGCGCTTCCATGTCGGAGAGGTGTTTCTGTCCGCCCTGATGCGTATGCCGGTGGTGATGGCGCTGGCGGTGCCGATTGCCCACGTTCTTCTGTTCGAAGTGCTGATCCTGCTGGCCAGCCTGTTCCAGCATTCCAATCTGCGCCTGCCGGCCCGGCTGGAAGCGGGGCTGCGCCTGGTGATCGTGACCCCGGCGCATCATTGGGTGCATCATCACCGCGACTTCGCCGACAGCAACAGCAATTACGGCACCGTCCTCAGCCTGTGGGACCGGCTGTTCGGCACCCTCAGCCCGACGCGCCGGTGGCCCGAAATGCCGATTGGGCTGGATGACCGGCCGGACTTGCCGCTGGCAGGGCTGCTGATCGAACCGGCGCGCGCACGGCCTCGCGCATTGCCAGCCACCCGGCGATCCTTGCAATAGGCGGGGAATGGGGCTATCTCCCGTTCCATGGGCAAGGCATTCCTGAAAATGCATGGGCTGGGCAACGATTTCGTCGTGCTCGACGCCCGTGCCGTTGGCACCGCGCGGGATCTGGGGATCACTGCGGCGGTGGCGCGCGCCCTTGCCGACCGGCGCACCGGCGTCGGCTGCGACCAGTTGATCGTGCTGGAACGGCCGACCGATGCGGCGGCCACCGCCTTCATGCGCATTTTCAATCCCGATGGGTCGGAATCCGGGGCCTGTGGCAATGCCACCCGCTGCGTCGCCCATCTGCTGCGCCAGGATGGGCACGGCGCGCCGGTGATCCAGACCCTGGCCGGGCTGCTGCCGGCCAGCTTCACGGGCGGGCTGGTGTCGGTCGATATGGGACCGGCGCAAACCGATTGGCAGTCGATCCCGGTAGCCAGCGCCTGCGACACGCTGCACCTGCCGGTCGCGCTGGGGCCGCTGGCCGATCCGGTCGGCACCAGCATGGGCAACCCGCACGCCACGTTCTTCGTTCCGGATGCCGAGGCAGTGGACCTGCCGGCCCTAGGCCCGCAGCTGGAACATCACCCGTTTTTCCCCCAGCGCGCCAATATCGGCATCGTTCAGGTGATCGACCGCGCCACGCTGCGCTTCCGCGTCTGGGAACGCGGGGCGGGGATCACCCTCGCCTGCGGGTCGGGCGCCTGCGCCGCACAATCGGCCGCCTTCCGCCGGGGCCTGACCGACCGGCGCGCCACCTTGCTGCTGGATGGCGGGCAGCTGGAGATTCTGGTGCGGGAGGACGGGCATCTGATCATGACCGGCCCGGTGGCAACCGCCTTTGCCGGCACCCTGTCGGATGATCTGCTGCCATGAGCGAACGCCCCGCCAACACCGCCCCAAATGCGCAGGTCGTCACCTTCGGCTGCCGCCTGAACGCCTATGAATCCGAAGTGATGAAGGGCTTTGCCGGGGACAGCGCCACACGGTCCGGCCGGCCGGTGATCGTGTTCAACACCTGCGCTGTCACCTCGGAAGCCGAACGGCAGGCGCGGCAGGCGATCCGCAAGGCCCGGCGCGATCATCCAGAGGCCGAGATCGTCGTTACCGGCTGCGCCGCCCAGATTGATCCGGACCGCTTCGCCGCCATGCCGGAAATCGACCGCATCATCGGCAACGATCTGAAGCTGAAGCCGGAAAGCTGGGGCGCCGATGCGCCGACAGAGCGGGTGCTGGTCAACGACATCATGGCCGTGCGGGAAACCGCCAACCATCTGATCGAAGGGTTCGACGGCCGCAGCCGCGCCTTCGTTCAGGTGCAACAGGGCTGCGACCATCGCTGCACCTTCTGCATCATCCCCTATGGCCGGGGCAACAGCCGGTCAGTTCCGGCCGGGGACGTGGTGACGCAGATCCGCACCCTGGTCGAAAACGGCTATGCCGAAGTGGTGCTGACCGGGGTCGATGTCACCTCCTACGGCCATGACCTGCCCGGCAAGCCGATGCTGGGCAATCTGGTGCGGCGGATCCTGAAACTGGTGCCTGACCTGCCCCGGCTGCGCCTGTCCTCGCTCGATCCGGTCGAGATCGATGAGGATCTGTGGGCCGCGATTGCCGAGGAGGAGCGGCTGATGCCGCACCTGCACCTGTCCTTGCAGGCCGGGGCCGACTTGATTCTGAAGCGGATGAAGCGCCGCCACCTGCGCGCCGATGCGATTGCGGTGGCCGAACGGGCACGCCGTTTGCGGCCCGACATGGCCTTCGGTGCCGATATCATCGCCGGGTTCCCGACCGAAACCGAAGCCCAGTTTGACGACAGCCTGCGCATTGTCGATGAATGTGGCCTTGCCTATCTGCACGTCTTTCCCTACAGCCCGCGTCCCGGCACCCCGGCTGCAAAAATGCCCCAGGTGCCCGGCCCGGTGATCAAGGACCGCGCCGCCCGGCTGCGCGCCAAGGGTCAGGACGGGCTGCACGCCTTTCTGGCTGCGCAGGTGGGCAAACAGGCCGAAATCCTGATCGAGGAAGACGGGCTGGGCCGCACGCCGGGGTTTGCCCCGGTCCGGTTGGCTGGCTCGAAGGCCGGCGCCCCCCCTGCCCAGCCGGGCCAGCGGGTGCAGGTGCGGCTGTCCGGGGTCCAGGACGATCATCTCATCGGCGAGGCGGTATGAGCGAGAGTGAGGCGAAATCCGGCTGGCTGCGCCGGCTGGTCGGCGGGCTGGCCAAATCCTCTACCAAGCTGACCGAAGGGATTGCCGCCATCTTCACCAAGCGCCGCCTGGATGACGAGGCGCTGGAGGAGCTGGAGGAACTGCTGATCGCCGCCGATCTGGGGGTCGATACCGCAGGCGCGCTGATCGCCAATCTGCGCAAGGCCCGCTTTGGCAAGGATGTCAGCGAGGAGGAGGTGCGCGGCACCTTCGCCGCCGATATTGCCGAGGTGCTGCGGCCCGTCGCCCGCCCGCTGGCGGTCGATCCTGGCAAGGCCCCCCATATCGTGCTGGTGGTCGGCGTCAATGGCAGCGGCAAGACCACGACCATCGGCAAGCTGGCGGACTATTATCGCGGGCAGGGCCTGAAGGTGATGCTGGCGGCCGGCGATACTTTCCGCGCCGCCGCCGTCGAACAGCTGAAGATCTGGGGGCAGCGGACCGGCTGCCCGGTCATCGCCCGCGATGAAGGGGCCGATGCGGCCGCCCTTGCCTATGACGCGGTGGTAGAGGCGCGGGCGCAAGGGGCCGATCTGCTGCTGATCGATACCGCCGGGCGCCTGCACAACAAGGCCGGGCTGATGGCGGAGCTGGAAAAGGTGATCCGCGTCATGCGCAAGATCGCCCCCGATGCCCCGCATGATTGCCTGCTGATCCTGGACGCCACGGTCGGCCAGAATGCCCACGCCCAGGTTGAAGCCTTCCGCAGCATGGTTCAGGTCAGCGGGCTGGTGCTGACCAAGCTGGACGGTACCGCCAAGGGCGGGGTTCTGGTGGCGCTGGCCCGGAAATTCGGTCTGCCGGTACACGCCATCGGCGTCGGCGAACAGGCGGCCGACCTGCGTCCGTTCGACGCAGACACATTCGCCCGGGCGCTGATGGGCCTGGCGACGCTGAAAAACGATGGTTAATTGTCACTACTCTGGGTAGTGCCGTTAGGATATTCTAAATACACGTATCGCTAGTATATTCGGCGGAACAAGAGACGGTATGGGGGCCACGCGGCGTAACCCGATGGACGATACAACCCTG
The DNA here is from genome assembly GCA_964428065.1 of uncultured Comamonadaceae bacterium. Taxonomy (GTDB): domain Bacteria; phylum Pseudomonadota; class Alphaproteobacteria; order Elsterales; family Elsteraceae; genus CAYRWZ01. The sequence continues at coordinate 86,385 of CAYRWZ010000001.1, forward strand.
ACATCCCTGCTGGATGATGGTCGCCGACGGCGCCGGGTGTTTCGCCTGCCCGATGGCACCCTGTCGATCCAGCTGGAACAGCGGTTGTGGGAAAGCCTGGATAAGATTGCCGCGCGGGAACGCATGATGGTGGGCACGATCATCGCCCAGCTGGATGCAACCTATCGCCAGCACGCCCGACCGGCATCGGGCGCGCGCGCAGCAGAACGGGCCGCATCGCGCCTGTCGCCCAATCAGGTGCTGCGGTCGGCCATCTGGGTGTTCGTGATCACCTATTACCGGACCCTGATGGAATCCGGCGAAACCGACCGCGCGCCCGCCGATTGCCCAACCTCGATCTACCGTCAGGCGCTGGCGGCGGTGGGCGGCTGATACCGGATATCAGAAATCGGGGCATCAGCAATGCTGCGCCAGGCAATCAGCCAGCATCTTGCCGGGTTCGTCCTGAAAGGGTTGATCGGTCAGCAGCGTGGCCTCCATCCGATCGATGCGGAAATGCCGGAAATCGTGGCGCAGTTCGCACCACGCCGCCAATGTCCACACTTTGCCCCAGGAATAGAGACCCAGCGGACGGACACAGCGGTCCGTGCGACTCTGGCTTTCATCGACATAGGCGAAGCGAACGCGGCGGCGCTGATGAATCCCGGCCCGCAGCAGGTCGATCGCCTGCTGCTCCCGCTCTGACAGGGCCGTCGGGATAAACAGATGGGCAATATCCAGCTGGGCCCTGTGCTCCGGCGGCAATACCGCCTCGATCTTGTCCAGCGCCTGGGTGGCGGACGCGGCCAGCCCGCCCCCGGCCAGGGCCCGCACCATGCGCGCCCCGGCTGCCAGCGCCTCGATCTCGGCCGGGGTGAACATCAGGGGCGGCACGTCATAGCCTTGCCGCAGCAGATATCCGACCCCAGCTTCACCTTCAATCGGCACACCGGATGCCATCAATTCACGGATATCGCGATAGACCGTCCGTTCCGAAACCTCCAGCTCCTCTGCCAGGCGCGCGGCGGTGACCACGCGCCCTTTGCGCAGACGCTGGATGATATGAAACAGGCGGTCGATCCGGCGCATGGCAGAGGCAGTCAGCAGTTACTTAGGTGTTGTGTGCAGGCCAACCCGATTGCCCTCACTGTCAACGATATGGGCGAAATGTCCCATACCGCCAGGCAATTCAGTCTTACCCAAAAGAACAGAGCCGCCGGCCTTTTTAACCCGCGCCAAGGCCGCATCAAGGTCGTTCTGTATCCGCAGATAGACCAGCGTCCCGGTTTGGGACGGGGGGTTCGGGCCGGGTTGCAAACAGCCCGATACAGACCCAGGCTGATACGGCATCACCGCCATTTCGCCGGCGCCTGGCATTTCTTCGCGGATCAAAGACGCATCAAGCACCGCCTCGTAAAACTTTTGGGCGCGGTCCAGATCAATCACTGGAATCTCAAACCAGGTGATGATGCTTTTTCCGTCCATGGGTATCAGTCCTCCCGATCAAGTTGGTTTTGGGAGGAGGACCATAGCCACCCCCTCCTGACAGCGTTGTGTCAGGAACCTGGGGCCGATCGCGGGATAGCGCACGCAACCAACCCCGCATCCAGGGACTGGGCGCGGCGGGCGATCGTTTCGGCGCGGCGCTGGAGATAGGGCGTCGGCACGGCCGCCGACCAACGCCTGGGACTGGGTAGCACCGCCACCAGCCGCGCCGCTTGCGAATAGGACAAGGCACGGGCAGAAGTGCCATAGGCGCGCTGCGCCGCCGCCTCGATGCCATAGACACCCTCGCCCCATTCGGCGACCTGAAGATACACTTCCACGATCCGCTGTTTCGGCCACAGCGCATCGATCGCCAGGGCGAAGGGCAGTTCCAGCCCCTTGCGCAGGCCGCCCAGCACCGGCCCACCGCCGACGCCCAGGAACAGATTGCGCGCCAGCTGCATGGTCAGGGTGGAAGCGCCGCGCAACCGCCCGTCTTCCTGATAGTCTTCCAGCGCGTCCTGGACGGCGGCGAAATCCACGCCGTAATGCTGGCAGAACCGCGCATCCTCCGCTGCGATCAGGCTGCGCAGAACCGATGGCGCAACCGCCTCCAGCGGCACCGGCCGGCGGTCGATCCCCGCCCCTTCCACCGCCCAGCGCCACAGCATCAGGGGGGTGGCGGGCGGGTCGATCCAGCGATACAGCACCAGCCCCGCCAGCCAGTAGGTCAGTATTAAAGCCAGACCTGCCAGCATAGATTGGCGTAAGCCGGTCAATACACGCGCCATACCCTCCATCCCAATTCTTGCAACCCTGGTGAGACTACCAGCTGGACCCAGTGTTGCAGCTATGGTTTCGTGATTGATTATGGAACCCAAACCACACTTTCTGTTTGCCGGCGATCCCGCACCGCTGTTTTTCGCGGCCAGCCCCGGCAATCCCAATTTCGCCTTCGATTCGGTGGGCGGGCGCATCATTGTGCTGGTTTTTGCCGGGTCTGCCGCGCATCCGCAGGTGATGCGCATTCTGGACGGGATCAAGGCGCGCAAGGATGTGTTCGACGACGAGAACGCCCTGGCCTTCGCCGTCTCGGCCGACCGGCAGGACGAGGCGACCGGGCGGCTGAACAACGACATTCCCGGCTTCCGGGTGTTCTGGGACTTTGACCGGCGCATCGCCACCGGCTATGGCGCGGTTCTGCCCGGCCCCGATGGCAAGGCGGTCTATCAGGTGCGCAGCGTCGTTCTGGACGAGAATTTCCGCGTGCTGGCCGTCGTCACCGATGGCGATCCGGATCAGCATCTGGCCCGCATCTTCGCCACCATCGCCGCCGTGCCGAAACCGTCGCTGCGCGTCGGCGGCGGCGCCTTCGCCCCGGTGCTGGAAGTGCCCTATGTGCTCGAACCTGCCCTATGCCAGAAGCTGATTGCCCATTATCAGGCGCGCGGCGGGGCGGAAAGCGGCTTCATGCGCACCGACCCTGCGACCGGGAAAACCATCGGCGTCTATGACCATAGCCACAAGCGCCGCCAGGATTGCGATATCGACGATCCTGAATTGCGCGCCGCCGTCAAAACGCGGATCGAACGGCGGATCGTCCCCGCCCTGCGCAAGGCGTTCCAGTTCAACGCCACTGTGATCGAGCGCTATATCGTCGCCCGCTATGACGGGGCGGAACGGGGGCATTTCGGCCCGCACCGCGACAATACCACCAAGGGCACCGCCCATCGCCGCTTTGCCGTCACCCTGAACCTCAATGCCGAGGAATATGACGGCGGGGAACTGGTCTTTCCCGAATATGGCCGCCGGCTGTATAAGCCGCCGACCGGCCATGCGGTCGTCTTCTCCTGCTCCCTGCTGCATCAGGCGCTTCCGGTGCGCAGCGGGGTGCGGTTCTGCGTCCTGCCGTTCCTTTACGATGCCGAGGGCCAGCAGATCCGCCAGCGCAACCTTGGCTATCTGGAAACGAAACCGCCGATGGAGGCGATACCCCCATCGGCGGATCCATCACCGGATACCGGCCAGGGCTGACGCCGGGATTAACCGGCCGCCAGCTTGTCCAGTTCGCGCAGCAGCGCATCGCCCATGGTGGTGGTCGACACGCGGGCGGTGTTGGGCTGCATGATATCGGCCGTGCGCATCCCCCCGGCCAGCACGTTCTTGACCGCGGTTTCGACCAGATCGGCATCCTCGTGCATGTCGAAAGACCAGCGCAGCATCATGGCGAAGCTGAGCATCATTGCCAGCGGGTTGGCGATGTCGCGCCCGGCGATATCCGGGGCCGAGCCGTGGACCGGTTCGTACAGCGCCTTGCGGCGGCCGGTGGCATCCGCCGCCCCCAGCGAGGCCGAGGGCAACATGCCAAGCGAGCCGGTCAGCATCGCAGCGCAGTCGGACAGGATATCGCCGAACAGATTGTCGGTAACGATGACGTCGAACTGCTTGGGCGCCCGCACCAGCTGCATGGCGCAGTTATCGGCATACATGTGCTGCAGATCGACATCGGGATAGCGGCTGTGCAGCTTGGTGATTTCCTCCCGCCACAGAACGCCCCGCGCGCGGCGTTCGGCCTGCCCCCGCTGCCGGACCCGAGGACGGTATCGCCGGA
>CAYRWZ010000002.1:0-41660 GCA_964428065.1 uncultured Comamonadaceae bacterium
CATCCGCAACCATGTGATCATCCTGCCGCTGGACGATCTGTCGAACGCCGCGTGCGAGGCTGTAGCCAACAACATCAAGGGCACCATGGCCCTGCCGCACGCCTATGGCCGCCTGCAGTTCGGCGCGGATCTTGACCTGCATTTCCGCACGCTGATCGGCACCGGCTCCAACCCGAACGTCCATTCGGTGGTGGTGATCGGGATCGAACCGGGCTGGACGCAAAAGGTGGTCGAAGGCATTGCCAAGACCGGCAAAAAGGTGGCCGGGTTCTGGATCGAAGGCAATGGCGACATCAACACCATTGCCGCAGCCAGCCGCGTGGCCCAGCAATTCGTTCAGGATGCCTCGGAAGTTCAGCGCACCGAATGCTATATGAACGAGCTGTGGATTTCGACCAAGTGCGGTGAATCCGATACCACCTCCGGCCTCGCCTCCTGCCCGACCGTCGGCAACCTGATCGACAAGGTCGATGCCCAGGGGGCCACCACCTGCTTCGGCGAAACCTCGGAGCTGACCGGGGCGGAACAGATTTGCGCCACCCGTGCGGCCACGCCCGATGTCGCCAAGAAGTTCCTGAAGACCTGGCAGGCCTACATGGACGAGGTGATCGAGCCGAACAAAACCTCCGACCTGTCGGAAAGCCAGCCGACCAAGGGCAATATCGCGGGCGGCCTGACCACGATCGAAGAAAAGGCATTCGGCAATTTCCAGAAGATCGGCAAGAAGGCGAAGTTCGTCGATGTGCTGGAGCCGGCGGAAATGCCCGGCAAGGGCGCGGGTCTGTACTTCATGGACACCTCCTCCGCCGCTGCTGAATGCGTGACGCTGCAGGCCGCCGCCGGGTTCGTCGTCCACCTGTTCCCGACCGGCCAGGGCAACGTGATCGGCAACCCGATCGAACCGGTGATCAAGCTGTCGGCCAATCCCAAGACCGCGCGCACTATGCCGGAACATATCGATCTCGATGTGTCGGGCATTCTGCGCCGCGAAATGACGATGGACGACGCAGGCGACCGGCTGATCGACATCATGCTGCGCACCTGCAACGGCCGTCTGACCTGCGCCGAGGCACTGGGCCATCGCGAATTCGTGATGACCAAGCTGTATCGCAGCGCCTGATCGGCTCCCCTGCCCCCCTGCCGCCGCCCCTGAAACGGGTGGCGGCAGGGGTTTCCATTGCTGATATGCGGCGATTGCCGCTTTCCCCCTTCTGCCCGAGGCTGCGCCCATGGCCGATATCCTGATTACCGAATTCATGGACGAGGCGGCGGTGGACACGCTGCGCCGCGACTTTTCCGTGGACTATGATCCGGCGCTGGTTGACCGGCCGGTGGAACTGGCGGCCAAGGCCGCCGGCGCGCGCGCACTGATCGTGCGCAACCGGACCCAGGTGCGCGGCGCCCTGCTGGATGCCGCGGTCCGTTTGGAATGTGTCGGGCGGCTGGGCGTTGGGCTGGACAATATCGATCTGGCCGCCTGCAAGGCGCGCGACATTGCCGTCTTCCCGGCCACTGGGGCCAATGATGTGGCGGTGGCGGAATATGTGCTGGCCGGGGCGCTGATCCTGGTGCGCGGGGCCTATGCTGCCAGCCCGGACGTGATCGCCGGGGCCTGGCCGCGCAACCGCCTGATGGGCGGCGAAGTCATGGGCCGCGTTCTGGGGCTGGTCGGCTTCGGCGCGATCGCCCGGCAGGTTGCCAAGCGCGCCCGTGCCTTCGATATGCGGCTGATCGCCGCCGACCCGTTCCTGGCCGCCGATGATCCCGCCTGGGCCGAATACGGGGTGGAACGGGTGGAGCGCGAAGCGCTGCTATCCAGTGCCGATATCATCAGCTTGCACGTGCCCTTGACCGCCGAAACCCGCAACCTGATCGACAGTGCTGCGCTGGCCCGCATGAAGCGCGGGGCGATTGTCATCAATGCCGCGCGCGGCGGGGTGGTCGATGAAGCGGCGGCCATGGCCGCCCTGGCCGCTGGCCAGTTGGGCGGGCTGATGCTGGATGTGTTCGACACCGAACCCCTGCCCGCCGGATCGGCCTTCACTGCCCATCCCAACCTGATCTTGACGCCGCATATCGCCGGGGTGACCGGGGAATCGAATGTACGCGTCTCCTCGGTCACTGCGGAATCGGTGCGCCGGGCCTTGCTGGCTGCGAAATAGGGGGCACCCCGGATGAGCACCGTTACCCTGTCCCTGCATGATGCCGAAGTACTGGCCGTCAAGGCCCTGATGGCCTGCGGAACGTCTGAGGCCAATGCCCGCTCTGTCGCCCGCGCGCTGGTGGCGGCCGATGCGGACGGGCTGGCCAGCCATGGCCTGTCGCGCGTGCCGGCCTATGCCGCCCAGGCGAAAAGCGGCAAGGTTGACGGCAAGGCGGTGCCGGACCTGCAAGCGGCAGGCAGCGCCGCACTACGCATCGACGCCCGCGACGGGTTCGCCTATCCGGCGCTGGATCTGGCTGTGGCAGAGGCGATTGCCCGCACCCCGCAGACCGGTGTGCTGGCCATCGGCATCGCCCAGTCGCATCATTTCGGCGCAGCGGGCTATCATGTCGAACGGCTGGCCGCCGCCGGGCTGATCGGCCTTGCCTTTTCCAATTCCCCGGCGGCCATGGCGCCTTGGGGCGGCACCACGCCCATCCTGGGCACCAATCCAATTGCCTTTGCCTGCCCGGCCGAAGCGGGGCAGCCGCCGCTGGTGGTCGATCTGTCGCTGTCAGAAGTGGCGCGCGGCAAAATCATGGTGGCCGCGCAAAAGGGCGAGGCGATTCCGACCGGCTGGGCGCTGGATGCCGCCGGCCAGCCGACTACCGATGCCAAGGCCGCCCTGGCCGGATCGATGCTGCCCATGGGCGGCGCCAAGGGGGCCGCGTTGGCGCTGGTGGTGGAAATCCTGTCCGCCGCGCTGACCGGATCGAATTTCGGGCACGAGGCCGGGTCGTTTTTCACCGCCGATGGGCCGAAGCCGCGCATCGGCCAGTTGCTGCTGGCCTTCAACCCCGGCCCGCTGTCGGGCGGCGCGTTCTCCAGCCGCATCGCCACGCTGCTGCACACAATCCTGGATCAGGATGGCACCCGCCTGCCCGGCGCCCGGCGCCTGGCCAATCGGGCCAAGGCCGCCCGCGACGGCGTGAGCCTGCCCGCCGCCCTGCACCAGGAAATCGCCGCCCTGGCCGGTTAAGCGGCGTCGACCTGCAGGGTGACGCGCAGCCCGGCTGTACTTGCCATCGTCACCAGGGTGTCGAGCGAGAACAGGCTGATTTTGCCGCGCATGAGGTCGGAAATCCGCGGCTGAGTTACGCCCAGCAACCGCGCCGCTTCAGCCTGGCTGATCCCGGCGCGGGTGATGTGGTTGGTCAGGGCCATCATCAGCGCGGATCGCAGCTTGAGGTTCTCTGCCTCTTGCGCGCTATCCTCCAGGGCATCCCAGACCGAACCGAATGTTTCTTCGGCCATCATCTCCTCCCCTGACCCAGATCCCGGTATCGACGCTCAGCCCGCTCAAGATCCGCCTTGCCGGTTTTCTGCGTCTTTTTCTGAAAGCAATGGAGCACGTAAATCGCCTCCTCGAACTTGGCGACATAAATCACGCGGAACGCGCCAGACACATCGCGCAGCCTGATTTCTTGCACGCCCGGCCCGACACTGGGCATCGGTTTCCAATCATTGGGCAACAGCCCGTGCTGAAGCCGGTCGATCTGGTATCCCGCTTGCCGTCGCACGTCTGGCGGGAAAGCGCGCAGATCGTCCAGCGCCGTTCCCAGGAAGCAGACAGGCTTGAGCAAGGTCATTCCGGTTTATACAGAATTTTGTATATTCGGGCAAGCCCGTCCGCCGCCCTTGCGCTTGTGCTGCGCAGGCACTAAACCTGCCAGCCTGCACTGGTTTAAGCCGAGGGGCGGATTTTCCTGTGAATTACCTGGATACGCTGGAAGCACGCAGCATCTATATTTTCCGCGAAGCCTTCCACCGGACCGAGCGGCTGGCTATGCTCTGGTCGCTGGGGAAGGATTCCAACGTCATGATCTGGCTGGCGCGCAAGGCGTTTGGCGGTCATGTGCCGTTCCCGGTCTGCCATGTCGATACCGGGCTGGAATTCCCCGAGGTTTATGCCTTCCGCGAACGCTATGGCCGCGAATGGAACCTGGATGTGGTGGTGCAGCCCTGCCCGCCGATCGAGGATATGGACCCCACCCTGCCCCCGGCCGCCCGGTCGGCCAGCCGCAAGACGGCGGGCCTGAAAAACCTGATCGAAGGCCGCCAGTTCGACGGCATCATTGCAGGCATCCGCCGGGACGAGGAAGGCACCCGCGCCAAGGAACGGGTGTTCAGCCCGCGCGGGTCCGATGCGCGCTGGGATTTCCGCAACCAGCCGCCGGAATTCTGGGACCAGTACGTGACCGAGCCGATCGAGGGCGGGCATTACCGCATCCACCCGCTGCTCCATTGGACGGAGGGCGATATCTGGCGCTATATCCAGCGCGAGGCGATCCCGTTCAACACGCTGTATCTGGCGAAGGATGGCAAGCGGTTCCGCTCGCTGGGCGAAAGCGACATCACCTTCCCGGTCGCCAGCAGCGCCGACACGCTGGAAAAGATCATCGCCGAGCTGGAAGTGACCCGGGTGCCCGAACGGGCCGGGCGCGCCATGGACCATGAAACCGAGGACGCCTTCGAACGCCTGCGCGTCGATGGGTATATGTAACCGCAGCCGAACCCGAAGGGCTTTAGTGTCAATGACTGCCGATACCTCCATCCTGCGGGTCGTCATGGTCGGCCATGTCGATCATGGCAAATCCACCATCGTCGGCCGCCTGCTGTACGAAACCAATTCCCTGCCCGACGGCAAGATGGAGGCGGTGGCCGCCATGTCGAAGCGGCGCGGGATGCCGTTCGAATGGGCCTTCGTCACCGATGCGCTGCAGGCCGAACGCGACCAGGGCATCACCATCGATGCCAGCCATATCCGCCTGCGCGCCGCGCCGGTCAGTGGCGGGCGCGATTATGTCCTGGTCGATGCGCCGGGCCACCGGGAATTCCTGCGCAATATGATCACCGGGGCCGCCACATCCGATGCGGCGCTGCTGGTGGTCGATGCGGCGGAAGGCATCCGCGACCAGACCCAGCGCCACGGGTTCCTGCTGGAATTTCTGGGCATCCGCCAGTTGGTGGTCGCGGTCAACAAGATGGACCTGGTCGGCTTCAGCGAGGCCCGGTTCCGCGAGATCGAGCAGGGATTGACCGCCATGCTGGCCGCACGCGGGATTCGCGGCGCGCAGGTGGTGCCGGTCTCCGCGCGCGAGGGCGACATGATGGCCGCCCGCGCCGGAAACATCCCTGGCCATACCCCCGGCCAGGCCGAAAACACCGGCAACCGGATGCCCTGGTACACCGGGCCGACCTTGCTGGAGGCCTTTGCCCGCTTCACCCTGCCGCCGGGGGCGACCGATCTGCCGCTGCGTCTGCCGGTGCAGGATGTCTATAAGTTCGACGACCGCCGCCTGATTGCTGGCACCATTCTGTCCGGCCGCCTGCGGGTGGGCGATCAGGTGCTGTTTTCCCCGGAAAACAAGATCGTCACCATCCGCAGTATCGAGGATTGGCCCGCCGATCCCGCCCATCAGCCGCAGGAAAAGCAGGCCGGGCAGGCCGTGGCCGTCACCCTGTCGGACCAGATTTTCGTCGAACGCGGCTCCATCCTGTCGCACCCGACCGCCGCGCCGGTGGAAACCAACGTATTCCGCGCCCGGCTGTTCTGGCTGGGTGTCGCGCCGCTGACGGCGGGCGCGCGGCTGACGCTGCAGCACCTGACGGCGAAGCTGCCCTGCACGGTGCACAGCATCGACCGGGTGCTGGACGCCACCACGATGGAAGCCATCCCCGCCGACGAGCGGACGGAGGTGGCGCGCGACATGATCGCCGATGTGGTGATCCGCACCCCGCGCCTGATCGCGCTGGACCCCTATGCCGAGAACAGCCAGACCGGCCGCTTCATCCTGACGCGGGACGGCGTGGCAGTCGGCGGCGGGCTGATCGACATGACCGGCTATCCCAACCAGCGCCAGGCGCTGACGGTGAAGGCCAGCAACATCCATGCGGTCGAACACCGGGTTACCCCGCCGATGCGGGCGCAGCAGAACGGCCATCGCGGCGCCGTGCTGTGGCTGACCGGCCTGTCCGGCGCCGGGAAATCGACCATCGCGCTGGAAGTGGAACGGCAGCTGTTCCGCAAGGGGCATCAGGTCTATGTGCTGGATGCCGACAATGTCCGCACCTCGCTCAACGCCGATCTGGGCTTCACGCCGGAAGACCGGGCGGAAAATGTCCGCCGACTGGGGGCCGTGGCCGCCCTGTTCGCCGAAGCGGGGATGATCGTGCTGTGCGCCGTCATCTCCCCCTACCAGGCGGACCGGGACCGCGCCCGCGCCCTCGCCAACCGTGTTTTGGTGGATGGGGAAGCCAGCCGCTTCCACGAAATCCACGTCAAGGCCGATCTGGCCACCTGCGAACGGCGCGACCCCAAGGGCCTGTACCGCAAGGCGCGCAGTGGCGAAATCCTGAACTTCACCGGCATTTCCGCGCCCTATGAAGCGCCGGAGACGCCCGACCTGGTGCTGGATACCGCCCGCCTGTCAGTGGACGAGGCCGTGGAGACCGTGTTGATCTATGTCAGGGACAAGCTGGCTGTCGGCTGAGTACCGTCCGCCCCAACCAGGACGCCCAGCCAGGACGCCGAGCCAGAGCATAAGGAGATACCGGAATGCCCGCACAACCGCCCTTCCAGGTCTATATCGGCTGGGACAGCCGCGAAGTGATCGCCTATGACGTCGCGGCCCATTCGCTGCTGCGCCATGCGCGCCAGCCGGTCGATATCCACCCGCTGAAGCAGGAGGAACTGCGCGCCGCCGGGCTTTACACCCGCGACAAGGACCCCCTGGCCTCGACCGAATTCACCTACACCCGCTTTCTGGTGCCGCACCTTGCGGGCTATCGCGGCTGGGCGGTGTTCGTCGATTGCGACTTCCTGTTCACCGGCGATATCGCAGACCTGTTCGCCCTGGCAACGGCCGAGGCCGACGAACGCTACGCCGTCATGTGCGTGCACCACGATTACCGGCCAACCGAAACGGTCAAGATGGACGGCGTGCCGCAAACCAGCTATCCGCGCAAGAACTGGTCCAGCCTGATGCTGATCAACTGTGCCCACCCATCCACCCGCACGCTGACACCAGATGTGGTGAACCGGGAATCCGGTGCGTTCCTGCACCGGATGCAATGGGCGGCGGATGATGAAATCGGCAGCGTGCCGGAAACCTGGAACTGGCTGGTCGGCCACAAGCAAAAGCCCGCAGAAACACCCAAGGCAATACACTATACTTTAGGCGGACCTTGGTTTGAAAATTGGCGAAAATGCGACTATGGCGACCTGTGGCTGGAAGAAGAACGCATGGTTCTGGCAAAAACGAAAGTTGCCAGTTAAGTCAGATTAAATTTGCACAGGGCCGAACAATATCGGCATGTGCCCAAATCGCGTCATACGGCCCGAGGACTGTTGTCTTCGGGCCTTTAATTTGTCATTCTGTGCTTGCAACATCTTGACGACACAGTTTGCCCTCAACCTGTTGCATACATGCCACAGCGTAGCCCGAATTTCATTAACTATTGGAAACGCTTGGCATTTGGGCCTTGCCCCCCTCCCCAATCTTTAGTATCAACGGCCTGCTGTGTTGCAAGCGGCCTCCCACACGGTCCTGCTGTGCACAGCTTCCGTGTGGCGTGAAGCCGCTTCGTTGAAAAAAGCTTCGAAGCTCTATTTGGGGGTAAACTATGGCTGATATCTCGGGTACCTCGTTTTCCGATACCCTGACGGGTACCGAATCGGCGGACAACATTTACGGTTTCGCCGACTCCGACTCGCTGTACGGTGCCGACGGCGCTGACGTGATCTATGCCGGTGCCGGTTACGACACCGTTCGCGGTGGTGACAGCAACGACACCATCTACGGCGGCAAGGAAGTCGACGTTCTGCGCGGCGAAAACGGCAATGACGTGATCTATGCCGGCTACGGCGATGACGCCGTGTCGGGCGAAGATGGCAACGACACCCTGTTCGGTGCCGATGGCAACGACCTGATCTACGGCGGTATCGGCAACGATATGGCCCAGGGCGGCGCTGGCAACGACACCCTGTACGGTGGTCTGGCTGCCGACGCTTCGAGCGCCGGTGCCGACACCCTGATGGGTGGCCAGGGCAACGACGTGATCTTCGCTGCTTCGGGCGCTTCGGAACTGCGCGGTGGCCAGGGCGATGACCAGCTGTACGGCGCTGCCGGCAACGACCTGGTCTACGGTGGTGCTGGTAACGACGTGATGAACGGCTCGTCGGGCAACGACACCCTGTACGGCGCTGCAGGCAACGACGTACTCGTTGACGGTTCGGGTGCCGACAAGATCTATGGCGGCTCGGGCGATGACATGGTTAGTGCCGGCTCGGGCAACGATTCCGTTTATGGCGGTTCGGGCAACGATAACGTTACCATCGTTCCGACTGGCGAATCCGGCAACGACATCGTTTACGGCGAAGCTGGTAACGACACCCTGAACGGCAACGGTGCTTCCGCTGTTGTCACCCTGTACGGCGGCGACGGCAACGACTCCATCGTCGGTGGTGGCAGTGCTGACATCCTGTACGGCGATGCCGGTGCCGACACCGTGGTTGGTGGTTCGGGCGCTGACACCCTGTACGGTGGTGACGGCAATGACGTCGTGAACGGCGGCGTTGGTTCGGACCTGCTGTACGGCGGCGAAGGCAATGATACCCTGAGCTCCAACTCGGGCACCGACACTCTGTGGGGCGGCACAGGTAACGACCTGTTCATCTCGCAGGCTGTGACCGGTGTGACCACCGTCCTGCGCGGCGATGAAGGTGCTGACACCTTCCGCATCGCTTCGGGCGGCGCTGGCACCCTGACCACTGCAAGCGCTGACGTCGATGTCCTCGACTTCACCCGCGGTACCGACAAGCTGGATCTGTCGCAGATCGGCTTCTCGGGCATCCTGCCGGCAACCCTGTCGCGCGAAGGCACCCTGGCCTCCGCCCAGACTGTTGCTGGTTCGGCTGCCAACATGATCTCGTACGCCCTGTCGGGCAACGACGCGGTCGTGTACGTCCGTGGCGAAGCTGGTCAGTACGTCACCCTGCGTCTGGTTGGCGTGACCACGCTGGGCCTGAGCGACTTCACCCTCTAATCCAGGGTTTGGTCAAAATTGAGGGGCAGCCGCAAGGCTGCCCCTCTTTTTTTGCGCCGAGATAGCCCCGATCATCCGTCCAGTTGTCCGATATCAGGCCATACTCAATATCGCGCTCGGCGCGATTTTTTATTTACAGAATCCTCTTTTGGTTGCCTCAGCGCCGTAAGAACCAAATAAAATTCAATCGTATACGTCACTTAAATGTTTCCAGCAGATTCCATATATTCAATTTGAAAATAGCGGTAGTTGCTAAAATTCTACTTTTTCTATAATACCATTTTATGGGTTATTGCATGTCCACCCGGAACCGCGCTGTACGCGGCACACACCCCGGGGGTGGCAGGCAAACGCTTATTGACTTAGACGCAGACTTGTGGGGGTTCGCATGGCAACACTTTCCGGCACAAACTTCGCCGATACCCTGACCGGGACCGAATCGGCAGACACCATTTACGGCTTCGCCGATTCCGATTCGCTCTATGGCGCCGATGGCGCCGACGTGGTCTATGCCGGCCAGGGCTACGACACCGTGCGCGGTGGCGATAGCAACGACACCATCTATGGCGGCAAGGAAGTCGACGTTCTGCGCGGCGAAAACGGCAACGACGTGATCTATGCCGGATATGGCGATGACGCCGTGTCGGGCGAAGATGGCAACGATACCCTGTTCGGTGCCGATGGCAACGACCTGATCTACGGCGGTATCGGCAACGATATGGCCCAGGGCGGCGCTGGCAACGACACCCTGTACGGTGGTCTGGCTGCCGACGCTTCGAGCGCCGGTGCCGACACCCTGATGGGTGGCCAGGGCAACGACGTGATCTTCGCTGCTTCGGGCGCTTCGGAACTGCGCGGTGGCCAGGGCGATGACCAGCTGTACGGCGCTGCCGGCAACGACCTGGTCTACGGTGGTGCTGGTAACGACGTGATGAACGGCTCGTCGGGCAACGACACCCTGTACGGCGCTGCAGGCAACGACGTACTCGTTGACGGTTCGGGTGCCGACAAGATCTATGGCGGCTCGGGCGATGACATGGTTAGTGCCGGCTCGGGCAACGATTCCGTTTATGGCGGTTCGGGCAACGATAACGTTACCATCGTTCCGACTGGCGAATCCGGCAACGACATCGTTTACGGCGAAGCTGGTAACGACACCCTGAACGGCAACGGTGCTTCCGCTGTTGTCACCCTGTACGGCGGCGACGGCAACGACTCCATCGTCGGTGGTGGCAGTGCTGACATCCTGTACGGCGATGCCGGTGCCGATACCATCAATGGCGGCTCTGGCACCGACAACCTATACGGTGGCGACGGCAACGACGTTCTGAACGGCGGTCTTCGTGCCGACATCGTGTACGGCGGGGACGGCGACGACATCCTGTCGGTCGACGCCGGTGCCGATACTCTGTGGGGCGGTGCAGGCAACGACCTGTTCAACCTCGATATGAGCGGCGTGGCCTCCCTCAGTGTCGTCGTCCGTGGCAATGAAGGCGCAGATACCTTCAAGATCGTGACTGGCGGTACCGCTGCTGTTGCCCAGAACACCATTAACGTGGAGATTCAGGACTTCACTCGCGGCACCGACAAGCTCGACCTGTCGACATTCTTTAGCGGCGCTCTGCCGGCCACTCTCGCTGCGACTGCGGGCGCCGCAGCCGCCAGTGCGCTTGCGACCGAAGGTGCCATGTTCTACACCGTGGCGGACGGGAGTGTGCAGCTCTACATCAATCGGCCGGGGACCGACAACGGCGGTTACATCGCCATTAAGCTGGTTGGCGTGACCACTCTGGCACTGACCGACTTCACCCTTTAATCCAGGGTTTGGTCCCAAAATTGGGGGGCAGCTGAAGGGCTGGCCCCCTTTTCTTTTGTGCCGCGTCAGCACCGATAATCCGTCCAGATGGCCGGCATTGGGCCACACCGTAAATCGCACAAGGCGCGATTTTTTCTGTCAAAATCCCTCGATCAATCCATGACATCGGCGCGAAAAGATATAAATTTCCAATATATATGTCACATCTGTATTTAGATTGGATTTTCTGCATTTAATCCGAAAATACCGATATTTGTGATTTCCCCGATTTTTCTATAATACCGTCGACGAATCGCTGGCCGTTCCTCGGGGGCCGTGCCGCACACAGCGTACGCCAGACGGCGGCTGGCAAGTACGCATTGGATTCGAAGCAGACTTCTGGGGGTTCGCATGGCAACCATTTCCGGCACCATCTTCGCCGATACCCTGACAGGGACCGAATCGGCAGACACGATTTACGGCTTCGCCGATTCCGATTCGCTCTATGGTGGCGACGGCGGCGACGCCATCTATGCCGGGCAGGGCTATGACACGGTGCGCGGCGGCGATGGCGACGACACCATCTATGGCGGGAAAGAGGTTGATTTCCTGTCCGGCCAGAATGGTGCGGATATCATCTATGCCGGGTTTGGCGACGATGCCGTTTACGGCGATGACGGCGGCGACACGCTGCTGGGCGCCGATGGCAATGATGTGGCCTATGGCGGCTCCGGCAGCGATGTGGTCCAGGGCGGCGTGGGCAACGATACGCTCTATGGCGGCGATGCCGCCGGCCTGGCGATTGCCGGCGGCGATACCCTGCAGGGCGGCCAGGGCAATGATGTGGTCTATGGCGCATCGGCCGCATCCGAACTGCGCGGCGGTCAGGGCGAAGACATCCTGTCGGGCGGCGCTGGCAATGACCTGATGTACGGCGGCCAGGGCAATGACCAGCTGATCGGCGGTGCCGGGGACGACACCCAGTATGGCGCGGCCGGCAATGACATACTGGTTGATGGTGAAGGCAATGACCTTCTCTATGGCGGCTCTGGCGCCGATAGCATCACCGCCGGGTCGGGCCAGGATGCCGTATATGCCGGATCCGGCAATGATAGCGTATTCATTGCTGGGATAACCGGTGGCGATATTATCTATGGCGAAGCCGGCGATGACACGATCAATGCGGCCAGTGCCTCAACCGGTGCCATCCTTTATGGCGGCGATGGCGTCGATCGGTTCTATGGCGGCAGTGGCAACGACACCCTGTATGGCGATGCCGGTAACGACACCCTTGATGGCGGTAGCGACACCGACACCCTTTATGGCGGCGACGGCGACGACCTTCTGAAGGATAGCGGCGGCAATAATCTGATCTATGGCGGCAATGGCAACGATACCCTGTATGGCGCGAATAGTACGGATAGCCTGTGGGGCGGTGCGGGGAACGACCTGCTGATCCTGGATACATCCGCCAACCCGCTCGCCATTATCGCACGCGGCGAGGATGGCGCCGACACCTTCCAGGTTCTCCACGGGCGCAGCTTTGCCAACTTCGACAACTTGTACAATATCGACATACGTGATTTCACCAGGGGCACGGACATCATTGATCTATCCACCCTGTTCAGCGGCGCCCTGCCCGCCACCCTGACGCAAACGGCAAACGCTGCGGCCTCCAGCAATGCGCTGAATGGCGGCATCTTCTACAATGTCTCCGCCGGTGCGGTGGAACTGTTCATCAATACGCCCGGCCAGGGCTATGTGCCGATGAAGCTGATCGGCGTCACCACACTGACCCTGACCGACTTCAAACTGTAATCCGGGAACTGGTCAAAATCCGGGGGGCAGCCGAAAGGTTGCCCCCTTTTCTTTTGTGTACCCAATGGGTTGGTCTTGTTCCATCACAAAAGACCACCATCCGATAAGATCATTTCTATCAAAAACCACAAAAAATACTACGATATAAAAATAACTATATATTTCTATTGTCTTGCGCACAATGATTGTTAACAAAATACTAATTGATGAACATGACTATTTAATGTATTTAGAGTCACACAGCTGCATTTTGCTCCACGATTCACAGCTTCGTGTACACCTATGCCTGACGGCATCCAGCAAATGCTTCATAGCTTCGAAGAAGATTTTCGGGGGAATATCATGGCAATCATTTCTGGCACCATTTCTGCCGACACCCTGACGGGGACCGAATCGGCGGACAACATTTACGGTTTCGTCGATTCCGATTCGATCTATGGCGGCGACGGCGGCGATGCGATCTATGCCGGCCTGGGCAACGACACGATCCGCGGCGGCGATGGCTACGACACCATCTTCGGCGGCAAGGACGTTGACGTTCTGCGCGGCGAAGCCGGCAATGACGTGATCTATGCCGGGTTCGGGGACGATGTGGCCCATGGCAATAAGGGCGACGATACGCTGCTGGGCGCCGATGGCAACGACATCCTCTATGGCGGATCGGCCGATGACATGGTCCAGGGCGGCCTGGGCAACGATACGCTCTATGGTGGCGATGAGGCGGATCTGTCGAGCGATGGCTGCGATACGCTGATGGCCGGACAGGGCAATGATGTGGTTTATGCCGCATCGGCCTCGTCCGAACTGCGCGGCGGCATGGGTGAGGATCAGTTGCACGGCGGCGCCGGCAACGACCTCGTCTATGGCGGCCAGGGCAATGACCTGGTGGTCGGCGGCGTCGGCGCCGATACCCTTTATGGCGGCGCCGGCAATGACATGCTGGTCGATGGCGCAGGCAATGATCGGCTCTATGCCGGCTCCGGCGCGGATACGGTCACGGCCGGCTCCGGCGTGGATATCGTCTATGCCGGGTCGGGCAACGACAGCATCGTCGCCGATGGGCGAACCGGCAGCGACATGGTGTATGGCGAAGCTGGCGATGACACCATCAACGCACTGAACAACCGCGACGCCACGCGGATTTACGGCGGCGACGGCAACGATTCCATCCTTGGCGGTCGGGACAATGACGTGCTGTACGGTGATGGCGGCAACGACACCATCAACAGCGATATCAGCGATAGCGAAGACACCCTCTATGGCGGCGCCGGCGACGATCTTCTGAATGGGAGGGATGCCGACGACCTGCTCTATGGCGGCGATGGCAACGACACCCTGTCGGCCGACGACGGCTCGGATACCCTGTGGGGCGGTGCGGGGAATGACCTGCTGGCCTTGAACCTGAACGCGAATCCCCTCTGGCTACGCGATTATTCTGTACGCGGCGATGAGGGTGCCGATACCTTCCAAATTGTCAATGGCCGGAGCAGCACAAACCTGGATAACGAGTTCAAGATCAGGATCGAGGACTTTACCCAAGGTGTCGACCGCATCGACCTGTCCGCCCTGTTCAGCGGCGCCCTGCCCGCCACCCTGGCACAGACGGCCAGTCCAGGCAGCGCCAGCAACGGGGTGAATGGCAGCATCTTCTACAACGTCTCCGGCGGTGCGGTTGAGCTGTATATCAACGCACCGGGCGAGACCTATGCGCCGATCAAGCTGGTTGGCATCACCACGCTGACCCTGGCGGATTTCAAGCTCTGATCCACAAAGGGCGGGTGCAAGAGAGGGGGCGGCCCAGCAGGCTGCCCCCTTTATTTTTTGCGGATGTCGGCGTGATTAGCCCACCCGGGAAGACGCAATCTATATAAAAGAAAATCAATCCGAAGTTGATTAAACCAACTCAAGATATATACGCTATATTCTATATATCGAGAGCAGGCGTATTGCACTGGTTTTTATATAAAATTAATTTTTGGCATGCTTGTGTAAATATGTTATTTACTATATTTGACCTGCGCTCGCAGTTTGCTGTTCAGGCATCGTGGCCGTGCACGGCACGTGCCTGACCATCGCGGGCATGAGTTCAAGAGCTTCGAAGCTGAATTATTGGGGGCACCAATGGCTAATATTTCCGGCACCGTCTTTGCCGACACCCTGACCGGGACCGAATCGGCAGACAATATCTACGGCTTCGCCGATTCCGATTCGCTGTATGGCGCCGATGGCGCCGACGTGATCTATGCCGGTCAGGGCTATGACACGGTGCGCGGCGGCGACAGCAACGACACCATCTATGGCGGCAAAGAGGTCGATGCGCTGTACGGTCAGAACGGCGCGGATGTGATCTATGCCGGCTTCGGTGACGATGCCGTTTATGGCGAAGATGGCAATGACACGCTGCTGGGTGCCGACGGCAATGACGTGATCTATGGCGGCTCTGCCAGTGACATGGTTCAGGGCGGCCTGGGCAACGATACGCTCTATGGCGGCGATGCTGCCAACCGTGCGATTGCCGGCAACGATACGCTGATGGCCGGGCAAGGGAATGACGTGCTCTATGCCGCATCGGCCGCATCGGAACTGCGCGGCGGCCTGGGCGACGATACGGTGTATGGCGGCGCAGGGTCCGACACGCTGTACGGCGCCAAAGGCAATGACCTGTTGACCGATACCCTCGGCGGTGACGACCTGATCTATGGCGGCAGCGGGGCCGATACCATCAACGCCGGCTCGGGCATCGACATTGTCCATTCCGGCTCCGGCAATGATTCGATCACCCTTGCGGGCGATACCGGCCTCGATATCGCCTATGCCGGTGCGGGCGATGATACCATCATCTCCAACGCCAATAATAACAGCGCACCGGCGACCATCCTCTATGGCGAAGATGGCAACGATTCGATCGTGGGCGGCTCGGATACTGAAAATCTGTACGGGGACGCCGGTAACGACACGATCAAGGGGGGTGGCGGGGACGAACTGGTGTTCGGCGGCGACGGCAATGACGTGCTGACCGGGGATCGGGGCCAGGATACGCTCTATGGCGGCAATGGCAATGATGTGATCTCTGGCACCGATGGCGATGACGTGATCTATGGGGATGGCGGGAACGACACCATCGTCGCCATCGGGGCCGGGGATGAGATCGACACCGTCTGGGGCGGCGCCGGGGATGACCTGCTGATCTATCTTGCAAGCGAGGTTGGCGGCGATCAGCCCGACCTGTATGGCAACGAAGGCAATGATACGTTCCGCATTGCTTCCGGCGGGACCAATTATCTGTTCACCGGTCAGACCGGCGATCTGGTGATCCATGACTTCACCCGGGGGACCGACAAGTTGGATCTGTCGCAGATCGGCTTCTCGGCCATGCTGCCCAACACCTTCTCCCTGGAAGGTTCCGTCAGTTCGGCCCGGACAGTCGCCGGATCGGCGGTCGGCATGATCGCCTTCGCCCGGTCGGGCAATGATCTGATGGTCTATGTCCGTGGCGAGGCCAACGGCTATGCGGCCATCCGCCTGATCGGCGTCACCACCCTGACGCTGACGGACTTCACCCTGTAATCCGGGGTTCGGTCGAAAATTGGGAGGCGGCCGAAAAGGCCGCCTCTCTTTTTTTACACCGGCAAATCGGCTACAGATGGCGCCATGATGAGCATGATCGATACCGCCTTGACCGCCTTTCGCGCCGGGGATGTGGTCCTGGCGGAATCCCTTGCCCAGAAGGTGCTGGACGATACCGGCCCCGATACGGCGGCAGTTGCCACGGCCTATGCCATTCTTGGCATCGCCGCCGCCAAACGGGATGAGCGGGAGGACGCCGAACGCCATTTTAAAACCGGTCTGACCGCCGCCCCGAACGATACCCGGCTGCTGACCAATTATGCCGTGTTCCTGGAACGGATCGGCCATCCCAGCGCCGTGGTTGCCCTGCTGGCCAAGCCGGTCGAAGCCGGTATCGGCGACGACAAGCTGGCGCTGCTTTACGCCAAATCGCTGATCCTGATCGAAGCCGCCGCCAAGGCGGTGCCGTATCTGGAACGGTTGCGCCCGGCAGACCCCGCCCCATTCGGCGAAATTCACGGGTTGTTGGCCAATGCCTATCTGCACAGCGGCAAACTGGACGCGGCCGAACAGCTGATCGGCCTGTTCGACGAAACGCTGCCGGAAATCATCGAACTGCGCGCCAAGCTGCTGGAAAAGCAGAAAAAGCCGTACGAAGCCATTGCGCTGATAAACCAGAATATTGATCGTCTGCCGGATAAGGTGGAAAAGCTGGTCTGGCTGGGCCAGATTTACCTCCAAACCGAAATGCCAGAGAATGCATATTCGATTGGCGGGCAGGTGCTGGACCTGTCGCCTGATAATCCGGATGGGCATGCCCTGCGGGGAACAAGCTGCTTCAAGAAAAGCAACTATCCGGTCGCCCATCAGGAATTCAGCAAGGCTGTCGCCTTGGCACCCAATAACCGCCAGTATTTTGAACAATGGCTGACCGCGCTGGGGAAGGACAAGAAAACAGCCGAGCTGGAAGACCAGGTTCCGGTCTATCTGGACCGGTTCGGCCGGGGTGGACGGCAGCTGGCCCATGCCGCAACGGCAGCGCTGGATGCCAAGCTGTTCGATCTGGCCTTGACCCTATCGACAGAGGGGATGGAGCGTTTCCCGCGTGGGCCGATCCACGCGCTGAACGCCCATCGCGCCCATATCGGACTGAAGCAGATCGACCAGGCCGAAGCTGCCATCAAGCGGGCGCTGGAGATTTCGCCCAAACAATATAATACCCAGCGCACCTATGCCCTGTTTCTGGCCGATCAGGGACGGTATCCCGAAGGCAAGGATATCTTGCTGAAGGCAGTCAGCAACAAGCCCGGCAGCATCACCCCGTTCCTTGATCTCTACAGCCTGGCCCGCAATGAAGGGCATGTTGCCGAATCGATCTTCTTCCTGCGTAAGGCGCTAGAGAAAGAACCGGATTCGGTGCCCGCTCTCTATAACCTCGGCTATGCGCTGCTGGGCGCGGGGGAGCTGGAACAGGGGTTCCGCACCTGGGTCAACCGCTGGCGCGATCCCGGCTTCCCCTCGCCCCGCCGGCCATTCAAGCAACGCACCTGGGACGGTCGCCCGCTGTCCGAGGGCAAGCCGCTGCTGGTGTGGCTGGAACAAGGCCTGGGCGATGAAATGATGCTGGCCGCGCTGTTGCCGATGATCCGGCATCTGGCCCCCAGCATCGTTGCCGAGTGCGAGGAACGGCTGGTGCCGCTGATGCGCCGGTCTTTCCCGGATATCCCGTTCTATGGCCGCGCGGCCACTGCCGCCCCGGAATTGACCGGCAGTGGCGCCGCCTTCAAGGCCCCGATCGGCCATGTCGGCCAATTCTGCTGGATGACGATCCGCGACCAGATCAACCGCCTGGCCCCGCATAGCGGGCAAATGATGCGGCGGGGCGATGGCTTCCTAACCGCCGATCCGGCCCGGGTTGCCTATTGGCGCGACTATCTGGCCGCGCGGGTCAAACCCGGTACGCCGCTGATCGGCATTTCCTGGCGCGGCGGCAAGAACCAGGATGTCGCGCTGCTCAATTATATGACGGTTGAACAGTTCCGGGAGATTCTGGTGCCCGGTGCCGCCTATGTGATGCTGCAATACACGTGGGACGAGGCAGAGATCGAGTATCTGAAAGCCGAACTGGGCGATGCCTTCATCTTCCCCGAAGGCATCGATCTGAAAAAGGATATCGACGAGTGCGCAGCGCTGACCACGGCGCTGGATCTGGTGCTGTCGCCCGGTACGGCGGTGATGCGGCTGGCCGGCGCGCTGGGCGTGCCGACCTGGCTGTTCCGCAGTGCGCCGGAAGGCCGCACCTGGGAAATGCTGGGCACCGATTTCCTGCCCCTACTGCCCAGCGTCCGCGCCTTCATCCGCCGCCCCCGCCACCCGTGGGAGCCGATCATCGCCGAGTTGAAGGGCTATATGCAGTCCTTCATCGCCGGACAGCAGGTGGAGCGGCGGTATTCTGCCTCCTCAGTCGGTTGATGGCTGTCGCCGATTGACGGCTATTCGGGGCGCATGCCGATCTTCTTGGCCGGCACGCCGCCCCAGATCGAATAGGCATCAACCCGACCACTGACCACGCTGCCGGCGGCAATGATGGCGCCGCGCTCGATATAGGTGCCGTCCAGCAGAACGGCATTGGCGCCCAGCCAGACATCATCCTCAATCACCACGCCGCCTTTGGACGGCATGAACCCCTGATGGCGCATTTCGATTTCGCGGCTGGCGAACGCATGGTTTGCCGGCACGATCTTCACGCCCGGCGCTACCATGACATAATTGCCCAGCTTAACCCCATGCCCGGAATAGATGACCGTGTGGGGATTGAGATAGCAATGCTCCCCGATCACGATATCCCCACTGCCGCCGACCGGGCGGATGACGACGAAATCGTAGATGAAGCTGTGCGCGCCGATCACGATGCGCGAGCCGCGCACCGACGGGGTAATGCGCGCATCGGGGCTGACACTGGCGGTTGGATGAATCTCAACGGCTGGCAGCGCGGGCACCGGGTTGGGCGGCTTGGTCGTCACGGCCTGTCTCACCCCTTGCATGGTCCTGACTGGAAGGTCCGATGGCGGGGATTATCCCCGCCATCGGCACGCACCTTGGTCAGGCCGAGATATACTCGACCTTATCTTCCACGCCGAAGTCGCGGTACAGATGACGGATCAGGCGGTCAACCTGGGCGCCATTGCGGGCATCGAGCCACGCATACCCGTCATAGGACCGGCGCGGACCATCGGTCACATGGATGATCTTGCCATAGGCGGCGGCGGCCGGGGTGGCGGCGGCAATCACCGCTTCCCACAGTTCGGACGTGGTGACGCCCCAGTGCCAGCGCATCCAGTCGGCCAACCAGGGGAAGATGGCATGGTCATAGACCCCCTGCCCCCCGGCTGAAACGGCGGCGGCATGATCCTTCAGCAGGCGCATACGCAAATCGGTCTGCTGTTCCGTCGGGATCTCGTACAGCGTCTGATAGCCATAGCTTTCGCACAGGGCGCGCGCCGGGTCGGCCACAACCGACTGGCCATAGCGCTGGGCGATCAGATCGCTGCGGAAAATGGGGGCTGCGGAAATAACCGTGATCATTACTTCACCCGAAGCAGGAAACCGTTGGGATTAAGGCTCATGATGTACCGTTCGGCAAAGCGACGGTCACGAACGAAATGGTCGTTCTCGGCCAGGAAAGCGTCGGCGGCGGCCTGCGGGCCTTCATTCGGCACCGGATGATAGGCCATCACGTCGTTCAGGCTATCTTCGACCACAAAGTAGCCGCCGACCGGAACGAACTGCCAGTAGAGGCGGATTTCGTTCAGGACGTGGTTCTTTTCGTGATCGGAATCGGCGATCACCAGCACCTTCTTGCCGCGCACCCGCTTTTCAATTTCGGCAAAGGTTTCCGGCGCGGTCGAGCTGCCTTCCAGATAGCTGATCCGCTTGTTCTGGATCGGCTTCACCTTGGCCAGCGAGATATCGACCCCCAGCACTTCGCCATGGCCGACCATGTCCAGGATGCTGGCATAGAAATGCGACGCCCCGCCGAACATGATGCCAAGCTCCAGAATGACGTCCGGCTTGGTGTTGTAGATGATTTCCTGGTAGACCCAGCAATCCCACGGGGTCTTGATCAGATCGTGCCCCAACCACTTCTGCTGAAGATCGGGCACGCCGTAGCGATACCCCTGATGCAGATAGTAATAGTGATAGCGCAGATAGTCGCGGACCGTCATGTCGAGCAAGCGTTCGACATTCGACTGATCGGAAAACAGCGACTCGATCGCCTTCAGATGGGGATTGGAATAGAGCAGCTTGGGATGCACACCCGCCTGCCGGGCATAGTCTATCCTGGCTTCGACGCTGTCATCGCGATCTGCCTTCAACAGAAACGCAATATAGTCCCGGGCGATCTGCCGATCGACCGGCTTTTCGGCATTATGCACTGCCATTCGTATGTCCTTTCGCTAGTAAATCCCGCATCAGATCGCGGATATGGCTCCGCAAGGGCACGTCATCCTCGCCACACTGATGCGCGGGATGTAGCGTGTCGTAATCCAGACTCGGTAACGGATCCTGCTGCGTACCGCCGGGGCGGGTAACGCGGCACTCTCGGCCGGTCAGGTCACGATATTCTTCGGCACAGAGGCGAGCAAACTCGTAGACGCTCAAGTTTTGCGGGCCGACCGGGTTCAGGGTCAATGTCGCCGGATTGGCCAGCCAGCGCACCGTTGCGGCTGCAATCTGCCGCGAGGAGACGAAGTTGCGCACCTGATCCCCCGACGACATCAGGACGATTTCACCCGTCTCAACCGCCTCCTTCGGGAAGGAGAAGGGGATGAGCGACCACCGCTTGAAGCGGGAGAGGGAGGCAAGCGGCCCGTAAACCGCACAGGGGCGCATCACCAGCGCATGGCCGCGCGTCCGTGCGGCCGTCCGGAAAAACAGGCTTTCGCTGGCCCGATGCGCGATGCCATAGCTGCTGATCGGATCAACCGGCGAGGCTTCGGTCAACCGGCCGACCAACGGACCATAGACATGCGCTGTGCTGATATAGGCAAACTGCCGGATTCCGGCGGCAACCGCGCCATCCAGCATCCGTTCGGTCGCACTGGTGGCCCGCTGCCAGGCAAGGTCCGGGGCGGCGCGAAATTCCTCATCGGTGACGCCGGCACAATGGATCAGCACTGTCGCGCCGGTCGGCCAGCGGATCTGTTCCGGATGCTGCAAATCGGCAACCAGATCGCACCCGGCATCACGCCCAAGGCGCACAACGCCGTGCCCTGCCGCCGACAGGGCCTGGAATACGGCAGAGCCGATCAATCCGTGCGCGCCGGTCAGCACAATCATGCGGAATGCCCCCCAGAATAGGGAACCCCAGAAAAGGGAACACCAGGGCCGCGCAGATCCCGCAGACGAGGCCAGGCGCGATCCTTGTCCGACAGGGTGACGTCGGCCGATGGCCATTCAATGCCAAGATCGGGATCATTCCAGGCCAAGCCGCCCTCCATCTCTGGCGTGTAGGGCGAATCGACCTTGTAATGCACCAGCGAATAGTCCGTCAGGGTGCAGTAGCCATGGGCAAACCCTTTCGGGATCAGCACCGCATTGCGCGTTTCGGCATCCAGAACAACCGTTTCGACCGCCCCAAACGTCGGCGAGCCATCGCGCAGATCGACGAACACGTCGAACACCGCGCCGACCACCGCCCGGATCAACTTGGTCTCTGCCGCCGGCGCCCGCTGGAAATGCAGCCCGCGCACGATATGCCGCGCCGTCGAAACGGCCTCGTTCTCCTGCGTCCAGTCGGTCGGCAGGCCGGCATCGGCAAACAGGGCGCGATCATATTGGCGCATGAAATATCCGCGCGCATCGCCCCGCGGCGCCAGCCGAATATGAAAGACGCCGGGAATACGGCCAGCTTCGATAATCATTCGGGCGATCCCAGTCGGAAATAGTGCCTGATCTGGTCCAGCGTGATCGTGTCGGGATCATCCCCGGCATAAAAGCGCCGGTACCAGTCGGCGGTCCAGTCAATCGTTTCCGCCATGGTCAAGCGGGTGTGCCAGCCCAGATGCCACGCGGCGCGACTGGCAGAGAGCATCAGCAAGGTCGCCTCGGCAATCGTGGGATCCGGGTGGCACTCCACCCGCGCATCGCCGCCCCAGGCGGCCACGAACCGCGCGGCCACCTGCCCGACCGTCAGAACCTCCCGGTCGGACGGGCCGAAGTTCCACGCCCCGGCCGCCTTTTCCGGTGCCTGCCACAACCCGTGGCCCAGCATCAACAGGCCATCCACCGATTCCAGCACATGCTGCCACGGCCGGACCGCATCGGGATTGCGCAGAACCAGGGGCTTGCCGGCAGACAGGGCGCGCGCCGCATCGGGCAGCAGCCGATCGGCCGACCAGTCACCGCCGCCGACAATGTTCCCAGCCCGCACGACGGCCATTGGATGATCGGCCAGATAGGCGTGCCGATACGCCTCGACCACCAGCTCGCTGGCGGCCTTGCTGGCGCTATAGGGCTCCTTGCCGCCCAGGGCATCGTCTTCCCGGAACGGATAGCCGCGTTCGTCGTTGCGATAGACCTTGTCGGTGGTGAACACGATCACCGCCGGACGGACGCCCGTATCCCCGCCATAGCGGCGCACGGCATCCAGAAGCTGCACGGTGCCCATGACGTTGACATCGAACGTGTCGACCGGTTCCCGCCAGGCGAGTCGGACCAGCGGCTGGGCGGCCAGGTGAAGAACGATATCGGGCTTGCAGGCGGCAATCGCCTGGGACAACGCCGCCTGATCGCGGATATCGGCAAAGATGCTGGTGCAGCGCCGATCCAGCTGCAGGGCCGGGAACAAGGCCGGATCGGTGTGCGGCGCCAGGGCATAGCCGGTCACCTCCGCCCCCAGGTCAACCAGCGTGCGGGTCAGCCAGCTGCCGATAAAGCCGCTATGCCCGGTCAGGAAAACCCGGCGGCCACGCCATGCGGCACGATAGGCTGTCAGGGGTTCGCGCGCCATCAACGATCAGCCGGCCATCCAGGGGGCATTTCCCTTTTTCCACAGGTCATTCAGCAGCAGGGTTTCGCGATAGGTATCCATCGATTGCCAGAAACCCTCGTGCCGGTATGCGGCCAGCTGATCGCGGGCGACCAGCTGCGGCAACACATCGGTTTCCAGAACGCGGCCGGGCTGATCATCGATCAAATCGAAGGCACTGCGGTTGAACACGAAGAAACCGCCGTTGATCCAGCCGTCATTCACCTGCGGCTTTTCCCGGAAGGTCGTGACCACGCCGTGCTGAATATCGATCTCGCCATAGCGGGAGGACGGGTGGACCGTGGTGACTGTGGCCAGACGCTTGCAGCTGTGATGATGGTCCAGCAGGGCTGCCAGATCGATATCGGACACGCCGTCGCCGTAGGTGGCGAAGAAATTATCGCCATCGACATACGGAAGGACCGACTTGATCCGGGCGCCGGTCTGCGCGTCCTTTCCGGTATCGATCAATCGCACTTCCCAATCCTCGGCATCCATTTGCGATGTGTCGCGGCCCCGCAGAACCGTGAGGTTGGCCGACGCCAGATCGACCTGCAGCGGCACATGGCGATGGCGGTAATTCAGGAAATAATCGCGGATGATTTCGCCCTTATAGCCAAGGCACAGCACGAACCGGCGCACCCCGAACCGGGCATAGATCTTCATGATATGCCAGAGAATCGGGCGGTCACCGATTTCCACCATCGGCTTCGGCTTGAACTCTGTCTCCTCGCGCAGCCGGGTTCCAAGACCGCCGCACAGAATGACGGCCTGCATGCCGGAGGGATGAATGGTCATAATGTCAGCGCCCCTGGTTTATGGCTTAATGATCAGGCCCTGCCCGGTCGGCAGGGTCAATATCTCGACCTTCTTTTTGCGCGCAAAATCATCATGCGCCTTCTTCTGTTCCCGATGGCGGGCCCAGCCGTAATCGTCCAGCAGGATGATCGCCCCCGGAACGACACGGTCCCACAGCGCTTCCATCGCTGAAATCTCCGGATACACGGCATTCATGTCGATGGACAGATAGGCGATCTTTTCGGCCTTCACATGCTCAAGCGTATCGGGCACCGGACCCTTGATCAGCTTCACATTGGGAAACGGCGCAAAGGTTTTCTGAACACTTTCAAATATCCCGATGCGATACTTGGTATTCATGGTCTGAAGGCCGATACGGCGTTCTTCTTCTGTCAGCTGATCTTCCGGAATACCGTCGAACGTATCGCAAAGGTAGAATGTACGGTCCAGGGTGCCGAAATTGACGTAATCGACGATCGCACGCGAATAGATGCCGGTGAACACCCCGCATTCGACAAAATCGCCCCCCAGATTCAGGCCGTGGGATGCGGCCCAGCAGGCGATATAAACGCGGAACGCGACATCCAACCCTGGACGGCGGGTCCAGATCGTCTCCATTCCACTTTTATAGGCGACGGCGAACCGGGGATCATTCAGGAAATCCGCATTATGCTGAGTTGCCAGCCCGTCGGCATTATAGGTCAACGGGCCCTGCACCAGTGTCCGGCCATCGGCAAGCGGGAAGCGGATCTTCACCGCAACTTCTTGAGCGGATGGCGCAGCGTTGGACGGCTTCATCGGATACCCCTGTTCTCTGAACGCCTGATGTGATACTCCGCAGCCTTATTGGGAAGCAACCCAGAATCCTCACCCAGACGTTTCAGCGCCGCAGCGCGTGCATTGCAGCCAAAGCCAGGAACCGATCTATGCGCTTCAACATCGCTTATTTTGGCCCCGACCACCTGTTCAATCTGCGGCGCGATTTCCTGCTTTCGATCAAATACAGTCTGGAAGCCCTGGGCCACACCGCCAACTTGGCGAATAAATTTCTTTATAATGACTGTTTCAACATCATCATCGGCGCCTACTTCCTTAAAAAACAGCAGATAGCCGCGGTTATGAAGTCCGGCCTGCAATATTGCAACGTCAATACGGAAGTCATCAAAAATGACCTGCTGAATTTCAACCCGGAGAAAACCGATTTTCTTGGTGTCTATCTTCCCATGCTGAAATCGGGGAGATTCGTGTGGGACGTGATCGACGACAATATGGCCGAATTGAACCGCTATGGCGTGCGCGCGGCCTTCCTGCGGTGGGGCTATGAGCCCAAACTGGACGAAATCGAACACCGCCAGGAAAAGGATTTGGATTTCTATTTCTTCGGTGCGATGACCGAACGCCGCCTGGAGTTCATCAAGAAGCTGCGCGCGCAGGGCATGCGGGGCGAATATGATTCCATATGCCCGTATTTCGTGCGGAACGACCGGATTGCGCGGGCGCGGGTGCAGTTGAACATCATCCAGAAAGATATCTACACGCATGTGAATTCGTTCCGGATCGCTTATCTCGCCACCAATCGCTGTGCGATCGTTTCCGAGGAGGAGACCGACGGCGCCGGATATCTGAAATACGCCAAGGTCAGCAAGCGCGAGGATTTTGTTCCGGCTGTGGTCGATCTGGTGCGCAGCGGCGAGTGGCGCGGCCTGGCCGACCGGAGTTACGAGGACTTCAAGAAAATAACCATGCGCGACTGCATGGAAAAGGCGCTGGATGAAGGGTTCGGGCAGCGGATTGCGTAACCCGCACGCACGTCCGATCCCTTAAGCCAAGCCACTACCCCACCGTCACGCTGGGGTACCAGAGCGATGTGCCGTCAGCGGCCTGGGCGGACCAGCGCCAGTCGCGGAAGGGGGCGGTCAACAGCAGGGTGGGAATGCCCAGGGCGCCGGTCAGATGTACCAGGGAGGTATCGACCGTCACCACCAGATCGACGCTGGCGGCAGCGGCGGCCAGTCGGTCGAAGCTGGCAATATCCGGCAGGGCAGCATCCTGGGCAGAGAGCAGGCGCTGCTCCGCCTCGGTCGGGGCATATTGTAGATTGACCCAGCGCAGCGCGGCATCGGGACGGCAGCTTGCGCCCCGCACACGGTCCACGGCGGCGGCCAGTCGGGGATCGGCCAGCAGGCGCTCCAGGCTCATGCTGCGCCAGGCATCGCGGATATGCTTGGGGTTGCCGCGCCAGCACAGGCCGATCGAGATCGCATCGGATTGGGCGGCAGACATTGTTGAGGCCAGGCCGGCAGTCAGATAGTGTCGGGTCAGTGGCAGTGCCTCCGCGGTCAGCCCCATCCGATAGGGCAAACTCAGCAACGGGGCCGCCACCGCATCGCGTGGCAGGCGCGCACCCCGCCCCATACCCTGACCCAGAACCCGCCCCTGCAACCAGGATTGCGCGTCCAGCAATGGTATCAAGGCCGGCTGGGCCAGAACGAATACCTCAAATCCCCGCTGTACCAGGGCATGGGCGCAGTGCAGGAAATGCAGCGTATCGCCCAACCCCTGTTCGGGAATCAGGACCAAGCGGCAGGGTCGCGCGGGATCACCCTGCCAGTCGGGCAGGCCAACCGCCGTGCGGATGGCTTCGGCCTCGCCCCGCGACGGGCGCGCCTCGAAATATCGGAACCCCTCGCCATAACGATTGGCCGACAGCAGCCCCATGGCCAACGCCGCCTCAAATTCGGGGCGGCGTTCAGGCGGTGCGCGCTCCAGTGCGGCCTGGAAGGCGGCCACGGCCTCCTCCGGCCGGTCGCGGACCAGCAGAATCGTGCCCAGATTGGCAAAGGCCCCTGCGGAATCCGGCCGCAGCTCCAGGATCCGCCGCACAATCGCCTCGGCCTCGGCAAAGGCGTTGCGGCGTTGCAGGGCCATTTGCAGGCGATGCAGCGCCTCGGCGGAGTCCGGGGCAACAGCCAGGGCCTCGCCTGCTGCCGCCTCCACCCCCGCCCAATCACCGACCGCTATTGCCGCATCCGCCCGGCTGAGAACCGCCGCAATCATGGCTGCCCACCCTGCGGCTTAACTTTCCCGCAAGGAGGTGGAGAAGCTGTAGAACAGCGGCCCCAGGAAGTAATCCAATACGGTGCGTTCCCCGGTGATGATGATGGCCATGGCCTGCATACCGGGCACCAGCGGCTGATCGTGCAACTGCTTTTCAACCGATTTCGGATCCAGCAGCACGATACCGCGATAATAGGGGCGGCGGGTGTTGGGATCGATCACCCGGTCGGGGGAGATCACCGTCAGCGTGCCGTCGATCGCCCGGGTGCGGCGGGCCGAAAAGGCGGTGAAGCGCACTTCGGCCGGCTGGCCGACGGCCACATTGTCGACATCGTTGACCGGGATCTGCACTTCGACCACCAGCTGGTCGTTTTCCGGCACCAGATCCATGATCGGCTCGCCCCCGCGCACGATGCCGCCGGGGGTGAAGAATTTCAGATCGACGATCCGACCGTGGGTCGGCGCGCGCACTTCGATCCGGCGCACGCTGTCCTCGGCCACCCGCAGCCGTTCTTCCACGTCCAGCCGCTGTTTGGTCACTTCGGTCAGCTGGCCGGTCGCTTCGGTCACCCGGCGCTGGGCGGTTTCCTCGATCTGCAGCTGGGTTTCGGCAATCGACTGGTTGGTGCGGGCGATGCTGGCCTCTGCCCCGCCGATATCGCCCTTCAACTGGGCTTCGGTGCGCTTCAGCGCGTTGAGGCGCGGCAGACGTTCCAGCCCCTTGGCAACCAGCTGTTCAACCGACTGGATTTCCTGACGGATGTAATCCAGCTGGGTGCGCGATGCGGCGATCCGTTCGCGCAGCCCGCGGATTTCCTGCCCGGCCTGATTGGTGCGCTCGTTCAGGATTTCAGTCTGGTTGCGCAGGTTTTGCAGGCGGGTGGCGAACAGGTCTTCCTGCTCTTTCATCAGGCGCGGCAATTCCGTATCGCCGGCATAGGCGGACAGCAGGTCGGCGGGCCAGACGATGGACATTTTCCCGTCCTTTTCCGCCATCAGCCGCACTTCGTTGACGCGCAGCGACCGCAGCTGCTGGCGCAGCACGCCCTGGCTGGCCTCGGCCCGCAGGGGATCGAGCCGGATCAGCAGCTGCCCGGCGGCAACCCGGTCGCCTTCCCGGACCAGAATTTCGCTGATGATGCCGCCATCCAGATGCTGGATGGTCTGGCGGTTCATATCCACCCGGACAAAGCCGGGCGACAGCGATGCCGTGGCCAGCGGCGCAAAGGCCGCCCAGCCCATCAGGCCGCCGAAAAACAGCACGATTGCCGCCAGACCCAGGCGGATCGGCCGCTTCCATGCAATTTCCGAAACATCGCGGCCCTTGTCATAGGCCGCATCGACCAGCAATCCGATATTCGTCGCCATTGCGTTCTACTCCCCAGCCGCTTTCTCGTGCGCCGCGCGTTACGCAGGCTGCGCGCCGCCGCCGGCCCGGTTGGGCAGCGGATGGACATTGGTTTGCGGGCCGGCAATCTGCGGCATGATCTCGTCCCGGGTGCCAACCCGGCTGACCACACCGCCCACCAGCACAACAATCGTATCGGCCACCACCATGACGCTGGGCCGATGGGCGATGATCACCACGCTGGTGCCCATCTCCTTGACCCGCTTGATCGCCTCGACCAGCGCCTGTTCGCCGGCGGCATCCAGGCTGGCATTGGGTTCGTCCAGCACCAGGATCGACGGACGGCGGAACAGCGCGCGGGCCAGGGCGACGCGCTGACGCTGACCGCCCGACAGCATGGCCCCGCCAGAACCGATCTGGGTGTCATAGCCCTGGGGCATGCGCAGGATCATCTCGTGCAGGCCGGCCAGCTGCGCTGCCTCGATCACCTCGTCCGAATTGGCCTTGGTGAAGCGCGAGATGTTTTCGGCGATCGTGCCTTCGAACAGTTCGACATCCTGGGGCACATAACCGACATACTGGCCCAGCTCGTCCGAACTCCAGCTGAACACATCGGCGCCATCCAGCCGGATTGCGCCGCTGCTGGGCCGCATCACGCCAACCATCATGCGCGCCAAGGTCGATTTGCCCGAGGCCGAAGGGCCGACGATGCCGACCGCACTGCCGGGCTTCACCTCGAAGCTGACGCGGTTGAGGATGAACCGGTCTGTCCCCGGCACCACGAACGTCACTTTCTCAACCGCAAGATGGCCCTGCGGGCGCGGCAGCGAGACGCTGGATTGCAGCCGGTTTTCCGCCTTCTCCAGCGCCTTCTTGATGTTTTCGTAGGATTGCTTGGCCTGCACCATCTGGCGCCAGTTGCCGATCGCCATTTCCAGCGGCGCCAGGGCGCGCCCGACCAGAATGATGGAGGCGAGCATGGCGCCGGGCGTCAAGGTGCTGTCGGGGGAGATCATCTCCAGCACCGCCACCACCGTGATCGCCATCTGAATGACCAGACGGCCGATCTTCGACAGTTCGGAAATCACCGCGCCCTTGCGGCTGGCGTTTTCCTGCATGATCTGCGACCGCTCGGTCTCGGCGCTCCAGCGGCTCAGCAGGGTCTGCCGCATCCCCAGCGCTTCCACCACTTCGGCATTGCGCACCATCGATTCCGCCGCCCGGTTGGAACGCGCGGTCGCCGCCCCCGCCTTGCGCAGCGCCTGGTTGGTGGAGACATCGTTGATATAGGCCAGCGCGAACAGCAGCAGCGCGCCGATCACCGCCACAACGCCCAGCCAGAAATTCAGGAAGAACAGGAA
The DNA here is from genome assembly GCA_964428065.1 of uncultured Comamonadaceae bacterium. Lineage (GTDB taxonomy): Bacteria > Pseudomonadota > Alphaproteobacteria > Elsterales > Elsteraceae > CAYRWZ01. The sequence goes on from CAYRWZ010000002.1 coordinate 30,025, forward strand.
GCCCATGAACACCGGCACCCACGGGGCGTCCAGCAGGTTGTACATGGAGCTGCCGGTCAGGAACTGGCGCACCTTGTCCAGATCGCGGATGGCCTCGATATCGCCGCCGCGCCCCCGCTCCAACGCGGAGACGACGGCGTTCGACAGCAGAATCCGGCCCAGCTTCTGGTCCAGCCAGGTGCTGACGTAAATGAAAATGTAGGAGCGCGCAGCCTCGATCAGCCCCTGAATGACCAGCGCGAACACGCAGACCAGGGTGATCATCGCCAGGGTCATGCCGCTGCGGCTGTTCAGCACCCGGTCATAGACCTGGGTCATGAAGATCGGCAGGACGAACACGAACAGGTTGGCGGCAAAGCTGAATAGGAATGTGGCCGTGATCGCACTGCGGCAGGTGACGAAAACATCGCCAAGCACCGATCCAGTGGAAATCAGCGGTTTGCCGTTATTGAAATCGGCTTTCTTTGACGATTTAAACAATGCCATAAGAGATCATCCATTGCCCGTCAGCGGCGGTTTTCAATCAACCGAAGCCTTGTTGCATCAACCAACCGGCCGCCCAATTCTGGCCGGCCTGAACTGCGTCGGGGTGGGACTGAAGCCCCCAATTCCGACAATTTAATGCCCCTGACCCCGCCGACCCCCCGATATGAATATCCCACTGGGGATGATGTCGAGAATCGAAACCGTCATGGGTGCCGGGATGAGTCCTGAAAGCATCAGCGCTGTCAATCCCGAAGGCTTCACCATACCGCCAAACGGTACCGGGGCGCAATCACGCCCCGGTTGATTGCCATTCCGTTGCCGCGACACTAGGATGCGCGGATGTCAGATGCGGCCAGCGCCGCCCGATAATTCAAGGCTGTTTATCAAAACATGAAATTCCTGTTCATCCATCAGAATACTCCGGCCCAGTTTCGCCATATGGCAACCCGCCTGGCCGCCGACCCGGCGAATGAGGTGGTGTTCGTCGGCCGCTATAAGCGGGCGGACCTGCCGGGCGTGCGGTTCGTTCTGTACGATTACGACAAGTTCCAGGGGCCGGCAGTGCCATCGCCCTTCGCCTTTGTCGGCGATGCCTATCGCCACGGGGTGGCGGCAGCGGAAACCTGCCGGATGCTGAAGGAAAAGGAAGGGTTCGCGCCCGATCTGGTGTGCGTCCATCCGGGATGGGGGGAGGCGCTGTTCCTGCGCGATGTCTTCCCCACCGCGCCGATCCTGCAATATTGCGAATTTTTCTACCGTGCGCGCGGGTCGGATTACGATTTCGGCAAAGACCCCAGCAAATTGACCGCCATCGGCGATTACCACCTGCGCCTGAAAAACATGACCCTGATGTCCGGGTTTGAAACCATGGATTGGGGCCTGTGCCCGACCAACTGGCAATGGGCGCAGCATCCAGAGTTTGTGCGGGAAAAGACCTCGGTCCTGCATGAAGGGATCAACACTGCGGTCTGCAAGCCCGATCCGACCGCCCGGTTCCGCGCGCCCAACGGCCACTGGTTCAGCGCCGAGGACGAAATCGTCACCTATGTCGCGCGCAATCTGGAACCCTATCGCGGGGTGCATATCGCGCTGCCGGCGATTCAGGAAATCCTGGCCCGCCGCCCCAATGCCAAGGCGATCATTGTGGGGGAAGACGGCGTAAGCTATGGCAGCCACCCGCCCGACGGCGCCACCTGGAAAGAGAATGTCCTGCGCACCCTGTCGCTGGATCCGCAGCGGGTGATCTTCGCCGACCGTCTGCCCTATGAGGAGTATCTGAAGGTCCTGCAGATTTCCTCGGCGCATATCTATCTGACCTATCCGTTCGTGCTGTCCTGGTCGATGACCGAGGCCATGTCCACCGGCTGCGCCATCATCGGCTCGCGCACCACCCCGGTGCTGGAGGTGCTGGAGGACCGGAAAAACGGCCTGTTGGTCGATTTCTTCAACCATCGGGAGGTTGCCGATGCCGTCTGTGCGGTGCTGGAGGATAAGGCGCTGGCGCAATCCGTCCGGGCAGCGGCGCGGGACTATGCCGTGCGGAACCTGGATCTGGAAACCGTCTGCCTGCCCCGGCATCTGGATCTACTGAACCATCTGGCATCGGGCGCCCTGGCGCGCGGGGTCCGGCCGCAGGCCGGGCGGCTTTACGGTCCATGACCGCAACCGCACCACTGCTGGACGCATGGCGCAAGACGGCGCACGATCTACAGAAAGCCGGGGATATTGCCGGCGCCGTCGAGGCGATCGCCCGCGCCTTGCAGCAGTGCCAGCCGCAGGATCGCCCGGTCCTGCTGGCCGATGCCGCCCTGCTGGAACTGGCGCGGCACCGGCCCGATGCGGCTGAACCGCTGGCGCGGCGCGCCCTGTCGCTGGATTCGCGTCTGGTGCCGGCCTTCCGCGCCCTGGCCGGGTGTTATCGCCAGCGCGGCAATCTGGAAAAGGCCGACCGGGTTTTGCGTCATGGCCTGACGGAACATCCGGGCGACCCCCGCCTGCTGATGGATCTGGGCCTGGTGACCAGCGATCGGGGTCACGAGGCCACGGCCGCCGGCCTGTTCGCCGCCGCGCTGAAAACCCGGACGGCGGAACCGGAGGCCTTTGCCAATCTGGCGGTGGAACTGCAACGGATCGGGCGGGCCGATCTGGCCGGGCGCTTCTATCGCGCGGCGCTGGACCGGGGTGCGCGAGGGGCGGATCTGTGGGCCAATCTGGCCGCTGCGGAATTCGACCTTGGCCATATGGAAAAGGCGGAATATTTCGCCCGCAAGGCGCTGCGGGTTGACAAAAACACCCTGGCAGCCGCGCAGACCCTGGGCATGGCCTTGCTGACCAAGGGGAATGAGGGGCCGGTCACCATGACCAAGGGCTTCTATTTCCAGGGCGCGCGCTGGGCCAATAAGGCCGGTTTGCGCTGCGCCGCCCTGCCCCGGCTGGCCGAACCGGCACCTGATGGCTGCCGCACCGTGATCGTCTGGCCGGAACTGGGCCTGGGCGATCAACTTTCGGCCGCAGCGGTGCTGGTGGCCGAACAGCCGCACCTGCCGCCGCAGATTCGCTGTGCCATCGACCAGCGCCTGCACCCGTTGCTGCGCCGCGCCTGCCCGTCCATTGACTGGGTGGACAGCAGCCTGACCGACGAGGCGCTATGCGCCGGCGGCGATGCCGAGCTGCCCCTGCTGTCGCTGGCCGGGCGTCAGTGGCGGCGGCAACAGGCGTTGACCCCGGCAACCGCATGGCTGCACGCCGACCCCACCGCTGTGATCCGCTGGCGGGACTGGTTGGCGGCGGAACGCCAGGCGCGCAACCTGCCGCCGGAGGCACCCGCGATCGGCCTGTCCTGGCGCAGCGGCAATCCCCGCACGGGCGGGCATAAGGGAACAGCGCTGGCTGATTGGCTGGCCGCCCTGGCGACCCCGGCGGGAGGAAGCATTCTGCCGGTCAATCTGCAATATGGCGACGCCCCGGACGAGGCGAATTGCCCCACGCAGACATTGGCGCACCCGCCGCTTGACCTGCGCAATGATCTGGACGGGCTGGCGGCGCTGATGACGGCGCTGGATGGCGTGGCCGGGATTCCCGGCTTCGCGCTGCATCTGGCCGGTGCCCTGGGGCGGCCGGGCCTGGTGGCGATCCCGCCCAGCGCGCTGTGGGTCTGGCGGCTTGGCGCGCCGGGATTGACGTGGTATCCGACGGTCGAACCGCATGCGGTTGCCCCTGGGGTGGTTCCCACGAAGGCCGTCGCCGATTGGGTGGCCAACCTGCCCCCCGTTTCGATCCCTTCCACAATCCGGCAGCAACAGGACCGGCCATGAGCACAGCTTCCCCCGCCCCCACCTTCGGCAACACCGGCCCCAACGCCGCGATTGTCTATGCCGCCGAGGGCTATGATGGCGAGCGGGCCGATGTCAAAGGCCGCCAAAGCGCGGGCGCAGGGTTCCTGAAAGGGCTGGTGCAGGGCACCGGCCTGTCCGATTTCCACGCCTATGCCTTCACCCCCCGCGATGGGGAGCATTTCGCCAAGCAGATCGCCGCCTGGGGCGGGCCGGATGTCCGTGCCCATACCATGCTGCGCGGCGATCATGCGGCACTGGCCCGGATCGGCTGCCTGTATCTGGCGGACCCCAGCCTCGCGACCGCCGCCTGGGCGCGCCGCCCGCAGGGCGACCGCAGCTACAGCCTGTTCGGCATCACCCACACCATGTCCAGCGCCGGGGCGGTTGACATGGTGCAACAGATGCTGACCGCCCCGACCCAGCCCTGGGACGCGCTGGTCTGCACCTCCAACGCGGTCAAGGCCGTGGTGGAGGAACTGATCCGCTTCCAGGCCGACTATCTGGGCGAACGATTCGGCACGACGATCACCTGCCCGGTGCAGCTGCCGATGATCCCGCTCGGCGTCGATCTTGCCCGCTTTTCCCCCGCCGATGCCGATGCCCGCCGGGCCACGCTGCGCCAGCGCCTGGGCATTGCCGAGGAGGATATCGCCGTGCTGTTCCTCGGCCGCCTGTCGTTCCACGCCAAGGCGCATCCGATGGCGATGTATCAGGCGCTGGAACTGGCGGCCGGTGCCCTGGCGGCAGAGACCCCCGGAGCGCATCCCGGAGCGCATCCTGGAGCGCATCCGGGCACGCATCCTGGCGCGCATCTGGGGCGGCGAGTGCATCTGATCCTGACCGGCTGGTTCGCCAACGACTCGATCCGCGACGCCTTCCTTCATGGCGCCAAACTGTTCTGCCCGAGCGTGCAGGTACACCATGTGGACAACCGGGAGCGCGCGCTGGCGGAATCGAGCTGGTTCGCCGCCGATATCTTCTGTTCGCTGTCGGACAATATTCAGGAAACCTTCGGCCTGACCCCGATCGAGGCGATGGCCGCCGGGCTGCCGGTGGTGGCGACCGACTGGGACGGCTATCGCGATACCGTCACCGATGGCGAAACCGGCATTTTGGTGCCAACCACCCTGCCCCAGCCGGGCGCGGGGGAAGATATCGGCATCGCCTTTGCCAGCGGTTCGATCAATTATGACCGCTATATCGGCGTGGTCAGCCAGTTCACTGCGGTTGACATCAAAGCGACCGCCAATGCCTTCACCGCGCTGATGCTGAACCCCGATCTGCGCCGCCGCATGGGGGCCGCCGGCCGGGCGCGGGCGCGCAGCGTTTACGATTGGGGCGCGATCTGCCGTCAGTATCAGGCCGTCTGGGCCGATCTGGCCGAACGGCGCAGCGCCGCCGCCGGCCTGGCGCTGGCCAAGCCGACCGGGGTGAAGCTGCCCCATGGCCCCGACCCGTTCGAGCTGTATCGCGGCTATGCCAGCGATATCATCGACGGCAGCCGCGTTCTGCGGCTTGCCCTGCCGGCGCAGCAGTTAGACGATGCCCTGCGCCGGATCCTGACCCTGGAAGCCAACGCCATCGGCGCGGCCTTCATGCTCGGGCGGCAAGGCGTGATCGGCCTGCTGGACCGGTTGAAGCAGGGGCCGGCCCCAGTGCAGGAATTGGTCAAGGGCCTGCCGGTCGATGGACGGCGGCGCCTGCTGCGCAGTTTGGTTTGGATGAAGAAATTTGGCTTGATCGAGGATTGAGATGAGTGCTGTTGCCTCTCCCACCGCACCCGCCGCAACGCCGGTAGGCGCCCCGGCGCTGCCCAAAACCCTGACCGAGCTGGATTTCCGGCTGCGCACCCTGTTGCGGCAGAACAAGGGGGGAGAGGCAGAGGCCCTGTGCCGCCAGCTGCTGGCCCAGGCCGCGCGCGATGCCCGCCTGCGCCGCCGCCTGGCCGAGGTGCTGTACCGCCTGGGCAAGGCGGAAGACGCCCGCAAGGAAGCGCTGGCCGCCCTGCGCGACGATACCGGCGGGGACAAGGATCTGCGCATCCTGCTGGCCCGCATCGCCAATGACCGCACGCAGCCCGCCGAAGCGGAAAAATTCCTGGAGCAAGCAGCCCCCCTGACCGGCACCAGCGCCGATTACTGGCTGGAACTGGGCCGCCTGCGCCGCCAGCAGAACCGGACGGGCGAGGCGATTGCCGCGTTCGAGGCCGCGCTGAACCTGAAAGCCAGCCTGGCCAACGTCATGTACTGGCTGGCGATGGTGCTGGAAGCGCGCGCCGACAGCGCGGCCGGCGATATCGAACGGGCGGAATTTCTGCTGCGCAGCGCCATTCAGCGCCAGCCCGGCTTCACCATGGCGCGGATTGCCCTGGGCAATCTCTACGCCAATACCGGGCGGGAGGAAGAGGCGATCCCGCTGTACCGCGAGGCGATCAACCAGACCCCCAAAGATGCCGGCGCGCGCGGAAATCTGGGCGCAGTGCTGCGCCGCCTCCACCGTTACGAGGAGGCGGAAGCCGTTTATCGGGAGGCACTGGAGATCCAACCCAATGCCGACAGCGTGCTGTACAATTACGGCAACCTGCTGAAAAGCCAGGGCCGGATCGACGAAGCGACCGCCATGTTCGACCGCGCACTGGCCGTCCAGCCGGAAAACGGCACCTATCACTGGAACAAGGCGTTGGGTCTGTTGTCCGCCCATGACCTAAAGCGCGGGTTCGAGGAATATGAGTGGCGCTGGAAATTCCCCGGCTTTCCCACCAAGGCCCGGCAGTTCCGCCAGCCCATGTGGCAGCGCGGCCAGGATATCACCGGCAAGCGTCTGCTGGTCTATGCCGAACAGGGCATGGGCGACGTGCTGCAATTCGCCCGTTTCCTGCCGGTGATCCGCGACCGGCTGGGGCCGGACGGCAAACTGATTTTCGCGGTGCATGAGCAGCTGTTCTGCCTGTTCCGCGACATGCCGGGGCTGGATGCAGTGATCGAGCGGCTGGCGGAACCGGCGGAGTATGACCTGCAATTACCGCTGATCAGCGCGCCCTTCGTGCTGGAGACGACGGCCGAAACCCTGCCCGCCGGCGTGCCCTACATCCCGACCCACCCGGCCGACCGGTTCCCGCTGGATCTGGCGGCCGACCGGCTGAATATCGGCTTCATCTGGGCGGGCAACCCGGCCTTTTCCGGCGACAAGGCCCGATCCACCGTGTTCGATACCCTGCGCCCGCTGCTGGCCCTGCCCTATCTGCGCGGCTATTCGCTGCAAAAAGGCTATGCCGAGGAGCAGATTGACCGCAGCACCGGGATCGAGGCGCTGGGCGAGCGGATCACCGATTTCGCCCAGACTGCCGCCGCCATGGGACAGCTGGACGGGGTTGTCACCACCTGCACCTCGACCGCCCATCTGGCCGGGGCGCTGGGCGTGCCAACCTTCGTCATGCTGGGCTGGGACCCCGACTGGCGTTGGCTGCATCACCGCAACGATAGTCCCTGGTACCCCAGCGCACAGGTGTTCCGTCAGGCCAGCCCGGGCGATTGGGCGGGCGTGGTTCAGCAGGTGGGCGCGGCGCTGCACGCGGCAGCCCAATCGAAGGGAGTGGCATAAATGGCGCGGGTTCTGCTGGCCTGGGAACTGGGCGATGGGCTGGGGCATGTCGGCCGCTTGCTGCCGCTGGCCCAGCGGTTGCGGCAGGACGGGCACGAATGCCTGTTCGCCGTGCGCAACCTGATCGAACCGTACAAGGTGATCGCCGGGGCCGATTTTCCGATGATGCAGGCCCCCTATATCCACCCCTATGCGCCCAAATCGGTCGAACAGAAGCCAATCGGCACCCTGGGCGATGTGATGGCGACCATCGGGTTCAGCGATCTGCGCCGTCTGGCGCCGATTGTGGTGGCCTGGAAATCGCTGCTGGACCAGTTGCGCCCGGACCTGATCGTGGCCGATTACAGCCCGATCCTGGGGCTGGTTGCCCATGGCGCTTATCCCTATGTGATTCTGGGTGACGGTTTCACCATGCCGCCCGCCCATCTGGCGACCTTCCCCCCGCTGTTCGAGGGCACTGTGCCCCGGGTGGAAGAGCCCGAGATGGTGCGGATCGCCAACGAGGCCGCGGCCCTGGTGGGCGGCAAGCAGATCGCCGCGCTGCCGGAAATCTTCGCCGCCGACGCCAATTTCGTCGTCACCCTGCCGGAACTGGACCCGCATCGGGACCATCGGCCCACTGCGCAGGTCGGCCCGCTGGATGCCCTGCCGCCGCCCAGCCAGACCGTGCCGGATATGGATTTTTTCGCCTATCTGTCGATGACGTTCGGCGCGACCGAAAAGGTGCTGGAGGCGCTGGTTCAGGCCAAGCTGCGCGGGGAAATCTTCCTGCGCGATGCCGGGCCGGATACCCGCCGCAAATGGGCTGACCGGGGCCTGACCATTCACGACCGGCCGCAAGATCTAAAAGCGGTGCTGCCGCGGGCCCGGATGCTGATCCACCATGGCGGCCTGGGCACCACGGAAGTCGGCCTTGCCATCGGCTGTCCGCAGCTGATGGTGCCGCGCCACCGCGAACAGATGACCAATTTCCGCTCAGCGTCTAAACTGGGGGTCTGTGTCGGCATGCGCAGCGGCGGCAATTTCGAGCCGTCGCACGTTTTGCAGGCGGTCAAGGCGCTGGCGACCGAAAGCAAGTTTCTGGATAAGGCCCGCGCCCATGCCCAGGATATCGCCCGGCGCGGCCCCTGGAATGGCCTGGACCGCATCACCGAAAGCTGCCTGGGGCTGTTGAAACAGCGCGCCTGATTCCCCCCGCTGTAGGGGAATCAGGTGTAACCGAAGCGCGCGAGCCCGCGCGCCAATGCGCCGGTGTCTTCGTGCAGCAGATCCGGCTGGGCCAGGCTGCGCCAGCGGCCGAAACTCGCCTGCGGCTGCGGGATCGCCGCCACCCGGTCCAGCAGGCCCGGCCGATCCAGATCCAACGCCGCCAGCAGCCGGGCGCATTCGGCATGGGGGGCGCTGCACAGATCCTCGATCCGCAGGCGGATATAGCGTGCGCCCAGGCAGCGTTCGCCCCAATCGGCCACGGCCAGATTGGCCTCGCCCCACAGGCGAGCAGAGGCGGCGGCGGTGCCGGGGTTAGGCACGCCAAAGGCCGAGGCATAATGCTTGTCGCGCTGGTTCTGATTGTCGGACAGGGCCATGTCGCGCCCGTCTCGCAGCACATGGATGAAGTGCAGATCGGGGTACAGCGCCGCGATCACCGGCAGCAGATACATGCTGCGCGGGTTCTTCCACCCCCAGCGCCTGCTGGTATCCAGCCGGGCAGTGTGGGCCGCGATGGCCTGACGCAGATCGTCCATCACGCCGGTTGCGGTTGCGGCATCCAGATCGGCCAGCCGGTAATCGGGCCGCCGCACCTGGTCCAAAATTGGATTGATCCAGCGATCATAGACCGCGATAAAATCTTCCGCATCGCCGGCATAGTTGAGGCGCCGGCCCATGGCAACCCCGGCTTCGGCCAGAACCGCCTGCAAGGCCCGCGTGCCGGTGCCGCCGGTGGCGCCAATCACGATTGGCGCCGGGGATTTCGGCGACTTTGATTTCAGTGGCGAAGCGGTTTGGGTCTGCAACATCAGGCGGTCCAATCCCCATGGGGGCTTGCGCAAGGAGTCGCGGCTGTCTATCAGGTGTGCGCGGGAAAGAAAAGACGCCGCAGAAAGGCTGGGGTTACAATGCTGGACTTTCTTGGCATCGGCGCACAGAAGTCGGGCACGACATGGCTGTACATGAATCTGCGGCGTCACCCGCAGATCTTGTTGCCCGATATCAAGGAGCTGCATTTCTGGGACCAGCAGCGCGACAAAGGACTGGACTGGTATCGCGCCTTTTTCGAAACCGGCGACACCGCAATCCGCTGCGGGGAAATCACCCCAGCCTATGCCATTCTACCGCCGGACACGATTGATGAGATCGCGCGGGAATTTCCCAACCTGAAATTCTTTTATCTGATGCGCAACCCGGTGGACCGCGCCTGGTCAGCCGCGCTGATGGCGCTGACGCGGGCGGAAATGGCGTGGGACGAAGCATCCGACCAATGGTTCATCGATCATTTCCGGTCCTATGGATCGGCGCGGCGCGGCGATTATCAAACATGCCTCGCCAACTGGTTCCGGGCCTTCCCGCGCGACCGGTTCCTGGTTCAGCTGTTCGAAGATATCGGCCGCCAGCCGCGTCAGGTGCTGGAAGCCTGCGCCAGCCATCTGGGACTGGACCCGCAAGGCTTCGATGCCGTGCCAGAGGAGCATATGCGCGCCAAGGTGTTCGAAGGGCCGGGCTATCCGATCCGACCCCGGCTGCACCGCTTCCTGGTCGATTTCTATGCCCCGCGCATCGACGCGCTGGAAGCGTTTCTGGGCCTGGATCTGTCCCATTGGCGGGACGCGAACGACGCCGCCCCGCCCGCCCGGCTGATCGACCGGGTGGGGGACAAGGTGATGGCCTGGCTGGGGCGCTGACTGGCTGGGGCGCTGAAAGCCCCTACCCTGCGGCTTTGCGCACCCGCAAGGTGAAGATCAGCTCATCATCCGGTTCCATGTTGCTGTGTTGGCGGAACTGGCGGATATCGAAGCGATCCCACAGTTTCGGCATCCACCAGCTATAGGGCTGCTGAATCAGATGCGCGTTGCGGCCATCCGGCAGAATTCGGCGCGCCGGACGGGTTGAGATAACGAAGAAAGCGGCCACCTTGGTCAGGCTGTGCAGATGATCCAGCACACTGTCCAGCAAGTCCGGTTCGATATGTTCCAGCACATCGGTGCAGATGACGAAATCGGCCGGTTCGGGCAGGGCGGCGAACCGTTCGACCGCCGGATCGTATCCGGCATAGCGGATGCCGGGCGGCAGGGCCTGTTGCAAATGCTCCAGCAGGCTGCCGGTGCCGCAGCCGTAATCCAGCACCGATTGCGCGCCCGACTGGCCGATCAGCCCGCCGACGATCTGCGCCCAGGCATGGCCTGCCGATCCATACCCGGTGCCGGACTGATGCAGCGCCGCATTCATGGCGCGATAGCTATCGGAAATCAAAGCGCTGGTCATCGGGGGCCTCTGGTTTGTACTCTGCGGCGCAACCCTAGCTGAGAGCCGCTGCGCCGTGAACCTGAAAGATCATATCCGCCATGTGCCCGATTTTCCCAAGCCGGGCATCCTGTTCTATGACATTTCCACCCTGCTGGCCCATGCCGACGCCTGGAAGGAAGCCGTGCGCCAGTTGCACGAAGCGGTTGCCCCCTGGCAGCCCGATCTGTTGATCGGGATCGAATCACGCGGTTTTCTGGTGGCGGCACCGCTGGCGCTGGAACTGGGCGTCGGCTTTGCGATGATCCGCAAGAAGGGCAAGCTGCCGGGCACGACCATCCGCCATACCTATGATCTGGAATATGGCAGCGACACGATCGAAATTCAGGATGGCGCCATCGAACCCGGCCAGCGGGTGGTGATTCTGGACGATCTGCTGGCCACCGGCGGCACCATGGCCGCCGCCGCCACCCTGGCGCGCAAGGTGGGCGGCACGGTCATGGGCAGCGCCTATCTGATCGAACTATCGTTCCTGAACGGGCGTGAGCGGCTGGCCGCAGAGGGCATCGAGTGCCGGTCCCTCATGGTCTATGACAGTTAGGGCAGCGATCAGACGTTGAAGCGGAAGTGGAAGATATCGCCGTCCTGCACGACATACTCCTTCCCTTCCAGCCGCATCTTACCGGCTTCCTTCGCGCCCTGTTCGCCGTTGCAGGCGATGAAATCGTCATAGGCGATGGTTTCGGCGCGGATGAA
>CAYRWZ010000002.1:41738-53141 GCA_964428065.1 uncultured Comamonadaceae bacterium
GGCGCGGGCTTCCTTGGGGCCGACCGTGAAGAAGGTCAGCAGGCCCAACAGGCCATAGCCGGCGCGGATGACGCGGGCCAGGCCGGTTTCCTCCAGCCCCAGGCTGGCAAGGAATTCCTGCTTTTCCTCATCAGTGGAAAGCTGGGCCACTTCCGCCTCGATGGCGGCGGAAATCACCACGGCGGCAGCGCCTTCGGCCTTGGCCTTTTCGAACACTTTGGCCGACAGGGCATTGCCATTGGCGGCGCTCGCCTCCTCGACATTGCAGACATAGAGCACCGGCTTGGCCGTCATCAGTTGGAAGGATTTGAGAACCTTCCTCTGATCCTCGGCCACGGAAACCGTGCGGGCCGGGCGGCCGGCGCGCAATGCGGCCAGCAGCGGGCCGACCAGCTCCATCTGGGCGGCTGCCTCCTTGTCACCGGTCTTGGCACGCTTGGCCAGACCGGCCTCCCGCTTCTCCAGGCTGTCCAGATCGGCCAGCATCAATTCGGTTTCGACCGTTTCGGCATCGCGCAGCGGATCGACTGACCCTTCGACATGGGTGATGTCGCCATCTTCAAAGCAGCGGAGAACGTGGCAGATCGCATCCACCTCGCGGATATTGGCCAGGAACTGGTTGCCCAGCCCTTCCCCCTTGGACGCGCCGCGCACCAGCCCGGCGATATCGACGAATTCCAGCTGGGTCGGAATGATTTTTGCCGATTTGCCGATGGCGGCGATTTTGTCCAGCCGCGGATCGGGCACGCCGACCACGCCGACATTGGGTTCAATGGTGCAGAACGGATAATTGGCCGCCTGTGCCGCCGCCGTGGCCGTCAGCGCGTTGAACAGCGTGGACTTGCCGACATTGGGCAGGCCGACGATACCGCAATTGAACCCCATGGGTGGATACTCGCTTGGCTGAAAGAAAAAACCGCGCTGTCTGTTAGCGCGTCCGCACCCGGTCGATCAAGCCTTCAACCGCCAGATCGAAGCGGCGCTGCCAATCGCTTTCGATTATGGCGCGCAACAGGCCATAGCCGGGGCCGTGGAAAATTTCCAGATTGATGATCCGCGTCTCCCCGCCCGGCTGGTCCTCGAACCGCCAGACATGGATCGACCGGTGGCCGCCCTCGTCCTTGCGCCAGGCCACCAGGGCGCCGGGCCGGGCGGCGGACACGGTTTCGACACTGCGGATGCGGCCGAACGGGATGCCAAGGTCCAACGTCTGCTGGAACCGCGCGCCCTCGCGCCAGCCGGGCCGATCGATCCACAGGGTTTCCGCCACCAGCGGCTTGGCCCAGGTCGGCCATTCCTCCAGCTTCTGCCATTGGGCATAGACAGCCTCGCGCGGTGCAGCGGTCTGCCGGACCGACATCACCACCACCGTCTGCCACCCCGCCTGGGTCACGCCCATGGCCTGCAGCGCCTCGACCACCGCCGGATGACGCAGCACCTGCTCCGACGGGCGGCCGGCCAGAATCACGGCAAACATGCCGGCCAGGATCAGAAGGATCATCGATCCAAGCAGGGCACTGCGGTTCATGGCGTCGGCTCCGTATGCAGCGAAGCGGGGATCAGTCCCCGCGCGGCGCACCACATCAGGGGGCGGGTTTGCCCGGTTTCGGCGGCTGAAGCAGCGTAGCCACCCGGTTCATAAATGCAACCTCGGTTTCGGTTAACAGCAGCGGTGCGGCGGCTGCGACCGCATCCAGAAACGGGGTCAGCCAGTCCTGATCGGCCGCAGAAAAATCGCCCAGGACATGGCCGGTGACGCGCTCCTTGCTGCCCGGATGGCCGATGCCCAGGCGAACCCGCCAATAGTCCGGCGTGCAATGGGCATCCAGCGATTTCAGGCCATTGTGCCCAGCATGGCCGCCGCCCTTCTTGACCCGCAGCTTGCCCGCCGTCAGTTCAAGCTCGTCATGGAACACGATCAGATGATCGACCGGGATCTTGTAAAAGCGCAGCAGCGGGCCGATACAGTCGCCCGACAGGTTCATGAACGTGGCGGGCTTGACCGCGATCACGCGCTGCCCGGCAATCTGGCCTTCGGCGATCTCGCCCTTGAACTTGCTGGATTTCCAACCGGCAAAGCCATAGCGGCGGGCGATTTCCTCCACCGCCATGAAGCCGATATTGTGCCGATTTCTGGCATATTGGCTGCCTGGATTGCCCAGGCCGGCAAAGACCCACATTGGTGCAATCCCGTCCTGTAAATCGGGCCGGATACGAAAACGGCCCAAATACGAAAACGGGCCGACAGGTGCAACCCTGCCGACCCGTTGCCAAACGCAACAGCGCGCTGTTAGGCAGCTTCGCCCTTGTCGCCCGCGCCGGACGGCGGAACGATGGTGGCGACGGTGAAATCACGGTCGCCCTGGGCCAGACGCGCCCCAGCCGGAATCTTGATCTGGCTGATATGGATCGAGCTGTTGATATCGAAGGCCAGCAGATCGACTTCCAGCGCATCGGGAATCGCATCGGCCTTGCAGATCAGTTCGATTTCGTGCTGGACGATGTTCAGTAGACCGCCCTTCTTGATGCCCGGCGACTTTTCCTGGTTGGAGAAGTGCACCGGCACATTGACATGGATGGTCGAATCGGCGCCGACGCGCATGAAATCGACATGCAGCGGGAAATCGCTCACCGGGTCCAGCTGAACGTCGCGGGCCAAGGCCACTTCCTTCTTGCCGCCCATGTCCAGTTCGAACAGGCGGGTGTAGAAGCCCGACGCATGCAGTTCGCGGATCAGATCGCGCGGGTCGAGGGAGACCAGGGTCGGCTCCTTCTTGTCGCCATAAATCACAGCGGGGACGCGACCGGCACGGCGGACAGCACGGGCGGCCCCCTTCCCAGCCCGATCGCGCAATTCGACGGAAACAGTGCTCTTGCGAGACATCTATTTTCTCCTTGCTCAAAAAACGGACGGCGGGACCATCCCGCCGTCGCGTGTGCCCGTGGCCTCCAGGGGTGCCATGGGCGACGCCCTTATAGCGCCAACCGTTGCTTAATGGAACAGGCTGGACACCGATTTTTCTTCCGATACCCGGCGGATCGCTTCCGCCAACAGCGGGGCGACCGTGACCGGGCGGATATTCTGCGACACGCGCACGGCTTCGGTTGCCTGGATGCTGTCGGTGATGACCAGCTGTTCCAGCGGCGAGGCGCCGACGCGCGCCACCGCCCCGCCCGACAGAACGCCATGGGTGACATAGGCGCAGACCGATTTCGCCCCCGCCTTGGTCAGTGCCACGGCGGCATTGCACAGGGTTCCGGCGCTATCGACGATATCGTCAACCAGGATGCAGCGCTTGCCCGCCACATCGCCGATAATGTTCATCACTTCGGAGACGCCCGCCCGCTCCCGCCGCTTGTCGATGATCGCCAGATCGCAGTCCAGCCGCTGGGCGATCGCGCGGGCGCGCACCACGCCGCCGACATCGGGCGACACGATGGTGACGTCGGAGACATCCTGGAACTTTTCCTGAATGTCTTTCACGAACACGGGCTGGGCGATCAGATTGTCGGTCGGGATATCGAAGAAGCCCTGAATCTGCCCGGCATGCAGGTCCATGGTCAGCACCCGGTCGGCCCCGGCGGTGGTGATCAGGTTCGCCACCAGCTTGGCGGAAATCGGCGTGCGCGGGCCGCTTTTGCGATCCTGGCGGGCATAGCCGAAATAGGGCAACACGGCGGTGATGCGGCGGGCGGACCCACGCTTCAACGCATCCAGCGTCACCAGCAATTCCATCAGATGGTCATTGGCGGGGTAGGAGGTGGACTGGATGATGAAAACATCCTCCCCCCGGACGTTTTCGTGAATTTCGACAAACACTTCCATATCGGAGAAGCGCTTGATGCTGGCGCGGGTCAGCGGCAGGTTGAGATAGGCACAAATCGCTTCAGCCAGCGCCCGATTGCTGTTCCCGGTCAGAATTTTCATGTGTTTGCCCGCCCTCAAACATCGCCCGTGCCGATCGGGAGCCCTTCCGCCGGAAGGCACCCCCCGAAAAGCGCGCGGACAATAGCAGCGCCCCCCGCCCCTGTAAATGACTCCCGAACCCGAGTCTGACAAAGACGTTCGGCCCGGTCAGAACGTCCCTTTACAGCGGGCGGCAAACGCGCTTTCGTCGCCCCACCATGACCGATTCGATTCCCCTGCTGTTCGACCGCATCGCCCGCCGCCGCAACCGCGCCCGCGCAGCCGCTGCCTTTGCCGAAAATGATTTTCTGTTTCGGGAAATCGGCGCGCGGCTGATGGACCGGCTGGACGATGTACGGCTGCTGGAGGATCGCCCGTTCCAGGTGATTGCCGATATCGGCGCGCATACCGGCAGCCTGGCCGGGCAGGTTCTGGCCTGGGCGACGGCGCGGCTGCCGATCCACAGCCAATGCCCGCTGGTTATCGCCACCGATACGGCGGCGGCGATGGTGCGCCATGCGCCGCCCGGCGTGCTGCGGGTGGCGGCGGATGACGACCTATTGCCACTGGCCGAAGGGCGGTTCGACCTGATCCTCAGCAACCTGTCGCTGCACTGGGCCGATGATCTGCCGGGCGCGCTGGTGCAGATCCGCCGCGCGCTGCGTCCGGACGGGCTGTTTCTGGGCGCGCTGCTGGGTGGGGAAACGCTGATCGAACTGCGGGAGTGCCTGATCGCGGCGGAACTGGCGGAACGGGGCGGCGTTTCGCCCCGGGTATCGCCGGTGGCCGATCTGCGCGATGTCGGCGGGCTGATGCAGCGCGCCGGGTTCGCCCTGCCGGTGATCGATGGCGACCGGCTGACCGTCACTTATGCAAACGCGCTGGATCTGATGCGCGATCTGCGCCGGATGGGGGAGACCAATGCCCTGCGTGACCGTCCGCGCCAGCCGACCCCGCGCGGGGTTCTGCTGCGGGCGGCGGCGGAGTATCAGGCCCGCCATGCCGGGCCGGACGGGCGGATCACTGCCAGTTTCGAGGTCATCTTCATGACCGGCTGGTCGCCCCATGCCAGCCAGCCGCAACCCCTGAAGCCGGGCAGCGCCACTGCCAGGCTGGCCGACGCGCTTCAGGGACCGCCGCCCGCACACCCATCAGCCCCGCAGCCGGATCGCGGAACGGCGGGTCGGGGCGGATGATGCAGCGGTCCGGACCCCGGCAGATCGGGCGGCGGCTGGCGCTGATGCTGGTGCCAATCCTGGCGGCGATGGCTCAGCCAGCACAGGCGGATGAATCTGCCGTCGGCGATGGCCCGCGCCGGGTGGTATCCACCAACCTGTGCGCCGATCAACTGGCGCTGATGCTGCTGCCGCGCGATCGCATCGCCGGGGTCAGTACCCTGGCTGGCGATCCGGCGCTGTCGAACGTGGCCGACCGGGTCGCCGGGTTACCCCGCCATCGCTCCGGGGCAGAGGAAGTGCTGGCCCTACGGCCCGATTTCGTGCTGTCCGGCACCTTCCGGGAGCGCAAGCTGAACGAGCATCTGGCCCGGCGCGGCATCGCCCATCTGCCGGTACCGTCGCCGGAAACCCTGGACGGCATGATCGCGCTGATCCGGCAGGTCGGCACGGCGCTGAACCGCACGGCAGAGGCCGAGGCGCTGATCGCCCCGCTGACCGCCCGGCTGGAGGCGCTGCGTGGCCGTCTGACCGGGCTGCGGCTGCTGGTTTGGTCCCCCAACGGCTATACCAGCGGCAAGACCAGCGTGACCGGCACCATGATCGAATTTCTAGGGGCAACCAATCTGGGCGCGGTGGCGGGCATCCGGCGCGGCGGCACCCTGCCGCTGGAACGGATTGCCGAACTGCGGCCCGATATTCTGGTGCTCAACGACCATATGGATGCCAAGACATCGCGCGCCCAGGCGCTGATGATCCACCCCGCCCTGCCGCGCCTGTCGCCCGGAATGCGCAGCGTGGCGGTGCCGACCCGCGCCTGGATCTGCCCCGGCCCCTGGCTGGCCGATGCGGCGGAACGGCTGGTGGCGGGCATCGAATGAGCGGGACCATCGCCCATGGGGGTGCAATCGATCGGGCCGCCGCGCGCTATCCCGACGCGCCCCAGCCGTGGATCGACCTTTCGACCGGCATCAACCCGGTAGCCTATCCCCTGCCGCCACTGGACCCCAGCCTGTGGCAGCGCCTGCCGCTGGATGCCGAGGTGGCGGCCTGCGAGGCGGCGGCGCGGATCGCCTATGGTCTGCCGATACAAAAAGGGGCCGACCTGGTCGCCGCACCGGGCACCCAGGCACTGATCCAAACCCTGCCGCACCTGCTGGCCGCCGCTGACCGTCCGGCATCGCGCCGCGCGGTGCAGATTGCCGGGCCAACCTATGGCGAATATGCCCCTGCCTTCGCCGCCGCCGGATACGCGGTCGAGGAATACACAGCCGGGGGGATCGCCGATTGGACGGTCCTGGACCCCAGCCGGGGCATCGTTCTCTGCCAGCCGAACAATCCCGATGGCCGCCGCCTGCCGCTGCCGGTTCTGCAATCGCTGATCGACCGGGTGAACGCGGCGGACGGATTCCTCCTGCTGGATGCTGCCTTTGCCGATGCGGATGAGGAGAGCGCCGCCGACCTGGGGGCGGGGCTGGCGGGGCATATCGGCCAGCCGGGGCTGGTGATCCTGCGATCCTTCGGCAAATTCTATGGCCTGGCGGGAGTGCGGCTCGGCTTCGCCCTTGGCCCAGCGGCACTGATGGCGACGCTGCGACAGCGGCTTGGCCCCTGGGCGGTCAGCGGCCCGGCCCTGCGGATCGGTGCCTGTGCCCTGGCCGACCAGCCCTGGGCGGCGGCGACCCGTTCGCGGCTTCGGCAGCATGCGGAGCGGTTGGACAGGCTATTGGTGCAGGCAGGCCTGACCATCCTGGGCGGCACCACCCTGTTCCGGCTGGCGCAGCATAGCGCCGCCGACCGGATTGCCGACCATCTGGCGCGGGCGGGGATTCTGGTACGCCGGTTCCCCGCTCAACCCGATTGGCTGCGTTTCGGCCTGCCGGGAACCGATGGCGGCTGGGATCGCCTGGAAGCCGCACTCAGGCCGCCCATGCCGCAATAAGGGCGCACACCGCCCCGCCCAGCATGGCGGCGCGGACCATCACGGCCAGCGCCGCGCGGATATCGGCTGCGCCTGCGTCCCGGCGAGCGGCGGGATTGATCCAGGGATCCTCCACGATCCGGTCGCCATAGCGGCGCGGCCCGGCCAGGGCCAGACCCAGGCAATAGGCCATCGCGGCTTCCGGCCACCCGGCATTCGGGGAGGCATGGTTGCCCGCATCGCGCCACAGCCCCGCCAGCACTGTGCGCAACCTATGCCCCGATGCGCCGACGCCAACCAGGGCAAGACACAGGGCCGCCAGCCGGGCGGGCAGTAGATTGGCCAGATCATCCAGGCGCGCCGCCGCCCAGCCGAAGGCACGATAGCGGGGGGAGCGATGGCCGATCATGCTGTCCAGCGTGTTGATCGCCTTATAGGCCACCAGCCCCGGCAGTCCGAACAGCGCCAACCAGAGCAGCGGGGCCAACACCCCGTCGGAAAAGTTTTCGGCAGTCGATTCCACCGCCGCGCGCGCCACACCGGCGGCCTCAAGGCTGTTCGGATCGCGGCCAACAATCCGGCTGACCGCCCCGCGCGCCGCTTCCAGAGAGCCGGTGTCCAGCGCCTCCGCCACCAGGCGGACATGATCGTACAGGCTGCGGGCGGCAATCAGGCTCGATGCGACGATCCCCAGCCACAGCCACCCCAGCGGCAGGGCAAGCAGCAGGGCCTGAACCGCCCAGCCGATCAGCACTGCACCACCCACCACCAGCACAACAACGGCGCCCCCCAGCAAGCGGCGCACAGCGTCCGGCCGGTCGGCCCGGTTCCAGCGCGCCTCCAGCGCGGCAATCGTGCGCCCAATCAGCACCACCGGGTGCGGCAGGCGGCGGTACAGCCACTCCGGTTCGCCGGTCACGGCATCGACAACAAGGGCGACCAGCACCACCAGCGCCGCTTCCGGCAGAAAACCGTCCGAAATCAAGCTGCCCCCACCGCGTAAAGGCCGAATCAGGGCGTTGGGGCCGGTTTCAGCCCTTCGATATCGAATAGCTGATAGCGCCGCTCATAGGGGGTGCGGATCAACAGCGTGGTGGTCCCGCGCAGCCGCTTCAGCTCAAACCGCTCCAGCGCAGGCGGGTTGGGGGACAGGGTGACGAACAGGATGCGGTCGCGGGCATGGTCTTCCACCCGCGTCTTCATCTCGAAATGATTGTCGACCTTGCCGTCCGGGTTCCATTGCACCTGTACCACCGGCGGCTCCAGCGTGCGCAGATAGAAGGCGAGAGATGCGAACAGCATCCGGTTTTCGGTCATCAGCACCAGGCCCGGCTCTTCCAGCAGGATCGGCTTCAACGCCGCCGCCAACCGCCGCCCTTCTTCCAGCTTCACCGCCGGATCGCGCTTGAGAAAGCGGTTCAGCCCCAGATCCTGATAGGCATAGCCAACCCCAGCCAGCGCCAAATGCAGGGCGACCGAGGCCATCACCGCCCGCCCGCCCCAGTTCCGGCGCAGCAGCCAGGCAACAACCAGCGGGGTTGCAGCCACATAGGCGGTGGCCGCCCAATTCGCATTGGCGCGCGACAGGAAGGCAACCCCGGCAATGACCAGCAGGGGCGGCAGCGCGAACAGCAGCAACAGCCGGTCGCGCGGGTCGGTCACCAGTCGGCGCATCCCCACCGCCAGCGCCAGCAGCGTGGCGAACAGCACCGGCCCGAACACACCGAATTGAGAGCCGATGAATTCCAGAAACTTGATCGGCCGGAACAGCGTGCCGCCCAGATTGGCATTGTCGCCGGTATGGGCGACCGTGGCGAAGCTGTTCTGGGCATTCCACCAGATATTGGGGGCAAAGACGGCCAGACCCAGCATCAGCGCCATCCAGAAGCGCGGCTCCGCCAGCAGGGCGCGGCGCCGCAGCACGACATGCAGCCCCATCGCCACCAGAAAGAAGGCCATGGCATATTTGGCCAGCAGGCCAAAACCGATGGCAAGGCCCAGCAGAATCCACCACCCGGCCGCCGGTTTGCCGGCGTCCCGATCCTGCACCCGCAGATAGGCCAGCAACGCCAGTGCCCAGCAGAACAGCAAGGGCACGTCGGTGGACATGAACAGGCTGGAAAAGGCGACCGCCGGCAGGCTGGCATAGACGATCGCGCTCCAGAACCCGACGCGCGGGCCATACAGGCGCTTGCCAATGCCGAACAGAACCAGCGCGGTGCCGAAATGCAGCAGGGGGGAGAAAAAGCGCACGCCGAATTCGCGGTCGCCCGCAATCAGGGTGCCCAGCTTGATGATCCAGGCGATCAGCGGCGGCTTGGAGTAATAGCCCCAATCGAGATCCTGCGCCCAGACCCAGTACTGCGCCTCGTCGCCATAAAGGGGATAGGCCTCGTTCGCCAGCAGCAGCATCCGCAGCGCGGTCAGCAGCAGAACGATCGCCGCCGCCAGCCGGAACCAGCCGCCCGGCGGCTCCCCCACCGCCGTGGACAGACCGGCAGCCGCGTCAGGCCGGGCCATTCGCCAGCTGCCGCTTTTCCCGGCGGATCAGGAACAGGTTGCGGATATAGACGATCAGGCCGAGCAACTGCCCGGCGGCGAAAATCAATTCCTGCCGGTGCACGGCATAGGCGAACAGCGACACGCCGCCCAGCAGACTGATCCACCAGAAGGCCAGCGGAATCATCGACCGCCCCTGCTTTTCGCTATGGATCCACTGCACCAGAAAGCGCGAGAAGAACAGCACCTGCGCGCCCATGCCGACCAGGAACCACGCGCCATCGGTCTGCCAGGTATGGACGACCAGCGCCCAGAATTTATCGAAGAACCCAAGCAGAAAATCCATGATAGCCCTCAATCCTGGCGAAGCGTCGGGATGTGTGCGCGGCGTTGCAGCCAGGCGACCCCCAGCAGATCGGAAATGCCGACCCACAGCCGGTCGAGCACGCCATATTTCGACGCCCCGCGCACCCGCGGCCGATGATTGACCGGCACCGAGACGACCCGCCCGCCCTGCCGGATGGTCAGGGCCGCCAGATAGCGATGCATGTGGTCGAAATAGGGAAATTCCAGAAACAGATCGCGCGGAAACAGCTTGAGCCCGCAGCCGGTATCGGGCGTGGCGTCCTTCAGCAGGGCCTGCCGCACGCGATTGGCCAGTTTGGAGGCAACCCGCTTCGACCAGACATCGCGGCGCTGGGTGCGCCAGCCAGCCACCATCAGGGTACCGCCGCCCAGTTCCTGCTGCTTGGCCCACAAGGCCGGGATATCGGCCGGATCGTTCTGGCCATCGCCGTCCAGTGTGGCGATCCACGGGGCAGCGGCCGCCTTGACCCCGCTGCGCACCGCCGCACTCTGCCCGCACCGCCGGGCATGGCGCACCAGCTTCAGATTGGGCAGATCCTGTTGCAGGCGGCGGATCACGGCAACGCTGTCATCGGTCGAGGCATCGTCGACATAGACGATCTCAAAGGCCAGCTTGCCCTCAAGAGCCGCGCGGATTTCCGCCACCAGCGGGGGGATATTGTCGGCCTCGTTCAAGACCGGAATGACAACCGAAAGATCCATCTGTCGGGACTAGTCCTCGATACGCCGCCGACGGCCCTGTGCCGATGCGGCAAATCCGGCGCTAGGGGTAGCGCAAACTGATCCGGCTGTCACCATAGCAACACAGGCATGGGGATTTAACCAGATATGCCCACGAACCAGATATACCCCGACAGAATATCCAAGTGGCCGAGGATATCCGGCCGGCCGACATTTCTGCCCCCGATAAACGCAGGCGTTCATCCCGTCAAGGTTGTATCAATTTATCGAAAAAATCGATTCACTTTGAGTTAATCGACCGCGTGATATACCGTGGAATGCATGGTCCGGTGTGGTTTTCCCCGGCCGAAGACTTTGGAGTGTCGTCATGGCCCTAGCCCCGCTCAGCCCGCCAAGCGTGACCCTGCCCGGCATCGCCGGGTCGGCGACTCAGCCGACCGGATCCGGCGCGGGAACCGTCACGCCCTACACGCCGCCGCCTTCGCCACCGGCCTCGCGGGGCACGCTGGAAAGCCTGACCCGGTCGGTTGCGCTGCCGACCGACCCCGAAGACAACGCCATCGTTCAGGGGGCCTATACCGGGGCACGGCGCGCCGATCAGCTGCTGGCGGCCTATGCCACCGATGCGCGCGTCCGCTCCGTCATGTCGTCGCTCACCTCGACCGTGCGGACATCGGCCCTGACGGCAATCGGCACCGGCGCCGATTCCAGCCTTGGCGCCCCGACCGTCAGCAATTCGGTTGCCACTCTGGCCAACGGCACCCAGCGGACCACCACGACCACAACCACAACCCGCGATATCGACAATGCCGCCGCCGCCGATCATGGGGGGCATGCCGCCGCCCATGGCGCCC
>CAYRWZ010000002.1:53151-56919 GCA_964428065.1 uncultured Comamonadaceae bacterium
TCCGGCGCCGCGCTGGCATCCGTGCGCCGGCTTGAGGCGACGGAAACCATCACCACCGGCGATGTCGCCAATCGGGTGTTTCGCCGCGATACCGCCAGCCAGACCGTCGAAACCTATTCCGACCGCAGCACCCGTGTCAGTCAACAGGTGGTGCGCGCTGAAATCTTCCGCATGGAAGCCGATGGTAGCTTCACCCAGGAAGTGCGGGAACGTTTCCTGAGTGTGACCGACGACGGGACCGGCACAGTGCTGTCCTCGACCGACCGCGAAACCGTGACCATCACGCGCCTGTCGGCCGATCAGCAGACCATCAGCACCAGCATCGACGCCACGGAAACGGTGGACGACGTGCTGGCCAACGGTTCGCTGCGCCGCACGACGCGGACCACCGATCTGGATGCCACCGTCCAGCGCGGCCCGAATACCAGCGGCGGGCTTGCCACTGCCGGTGCAACGACCATCCGCGAGGATATCGACACGATCGTCCAGACCGATAATCGCGCCGGTACCCTGACCGCGTCCTCGACCGGAGAAGAAACCCTGGTCAACCGGGCGGCGGATGGCGTGGTCACGGTCGGCCGGGAGTTCGATTTCTTGAGCCAGCAGCAGGTTGGTGGCGGCCCGGTGACAGAAAGCAGCTATGCCGTGACCAGCGAAGGGACGTTCGGAACCTATCTGGGCGGACAGATTCTAACCAGTGTATCCGGCAGCTATACCCCCCGGAACGGAACCACCAGCACTTACACCTACACTGCCCCATCGCCGCCGGTGCCGCCCTTCACCCGGCCGCTGAACAGCTTTGATTCGGCTGCCGAGCTGCAGAAGCGTCAACAAAAACTGCTCGACGCGGCGGCAATCGCCCAGAAGCGTCTGGCGCTGGTGATCGAACGGGGGGATGAATTCGCCGTTCAACAGGCCAGCCGCCGCGCAGAAGCCCGGACCCGGGCCGAGGATGCGCCCGCGCCGGTCTCATCGGCGGTGACCGATACCTATTCGGTGCTGAGCGATACCTCGGTCATCCGCAGGGCCGAACAGGCGATCGCGGAGGGTAAGGGGCGCGCCGCCGGCGCATCCGTTGCCGATACCGTTGCCGCGCAGCCCAGCGGTACGGCTGTGGCGGCCTATCAGCGGAAATCCCAGGCCACTCAGGCCGGGCTTGCGCCTTATTACCTGCAAGCCGCCGGCTGATTCGCCTGGAGTGACATAAAACCGGGATGCAGGGCGCTGCATCCCGGTTTTTTTGATGTGTCGGGACAGGATTGGCGGATGATGTCTAGCTGCCCTTGCGGGCCAGCACGATCCCGGCCAGCACCACCGCGCCGCCGGCCAGTTTCCAGACAGTCAGATCTTCCCCCAGGATCAGCCAGGCGAAAATCGCCGCCCCGACCGGCTGTACCAGCAGCCCGACGGAGGTAAAGGCTGCGGGCAGCTGGGCCAGGGCATAGGCGATCAGCCCCTGCCCGCCCGCATGGGTGAACCAGGCCAGACCAAAGACCGCGAACCAGCCAAGCAGGCTGACCGGCATCAGCCGCTCGCCCAGCACCCAGGCCAGCGGCAGCAGGATCAGCGCCGAAATCGCCGCCGACATGGCCATGATATAGCCGGTGGGCAGGGCCTGGCGCGCCCGCTTCACGCACAGGACATAGGAGGAATAGAACAGGGCCGTGGTGATCCCAAGTGCATCGCCCACCAGCTGATCCGGGTTCAGCTGGAAACTGCCGCCCATCAGGATCACTGCGCCAGCCATGGCGACGGCCATCCCGGTCAGGAAGCGGCGGCTATACCGTTCGCCCAGGAACAGATAGCCGAAGGCCGCCAGAAACAGCGGCATCAGGTTCGACAGCAAGGTGGCATTGGCGACGGAGGTATAGAGCACCGACAGGTGCCAGACCGCCAGATCGGCCGCGAAGGCCAGGCCCGCCAGCCAGACGAACAGATGATCGCGCCGCGTCGGCGCGCGCCGACCAGTATCGTTTGCGGCATCGCTGGCAGCACCGGCTTTCGGCCGCCGTTCCGCCCAGACCCAGACCAGCAGCAGCGGCAGGGCCAGAAACACGCGGTGGAACGCGGTCGCCGTCGGCCCGGCATCGGACAGGCGCACCCAGATCGGGGCGAAGGCGATGGCGACGGCGCCGGTAAACAGCGCGATCAGCGCCAGGCGCTTGGCGCGGTCGTCAGACAGAGTAGCGGGTGGGGTGGCGGATGGAGTCGAAACTGGCTTGGTCATGTCACGGACGCTATCGCCGGGGCCGCCGCCGCACAATTGCCCGGCGTGCAAACCTCACCCGCCCGTATCGGGGGTGCCGGCGGGGGTGCCGGATGGCGCATCCTCGCCCGCAGCGGTCCGGGGAATATCCAGTTCCCATGGCTGTGCCTTGCCATAGGCATCGACCATCATGTCGATAAACACCCGCACCTTGGCCGATAGCAGGCGGTTATGGGGAAACACCGCGTGCAACGCCAGGGTCACTGGCGGCACCTCCAGCTCGACCACCTGAAGCAGCCCGGCGCGCAGTTCATCGCACACGGCGAAACTGGGCGACAGCGACAGGCCCAGCCCGGCCACCGTCGCCGCCTTCACCGCATCGCCATTGTTGGAGCGGAACCGGCTTTGCACCGGCACCGCCCGCACCGACCCGTCCGGCATCTGGAACGGCCAGCTTTCGCCGCCGCGCTGATAGGTATAGGTCAAGGCGTGATGGCGGCCGAGATCGGCCAGGGTCTTCGGCATGCCGTGCTTGCGGAAATACTCCGGCGCGCCGACCACCACCCGGCGCACCGGCGCAATGCGGCGCATGATCAGCGAGGAATCGGGCAGAAGGCCGATCCGCACCGCCAGATCGTACCCTTCTTCCACCACATCGACATAGCGGTCGTTCAGTTCCAGTTCGATCGCCAGATCGGGATGGTCCAGCGCCATACGGGCGGTCAGCGGGGCGATGAAGCGGCGGCCGAAGGTCATCGGCGCATTGATCTTTAGCGTGCCGCGCGGCTGGGTCTGCATATTGCCGACCGCCAAGACGGCTTCGTCCACTTCGGCCAGGATGCGGCGGCAGCGGTCATAAAAGGCCTGCCCAACATCAGTCAGCGACAGGCGGCGGGTGGTGCGGTTCATCAACCGCGCGCCCAGATCTTCCTCCAGCCGGGCGACCTGCTTGCTGACCGCCGCCTTGGACAGCTTCAGGCGCTGGGCAGCGGCAGAAAACCCGCCTTCTTCCACCACGGCGGCAAACACCATCATGCCTGAGAGTTTTTCCATGGCTGCCCCCCGTTGGGTTGCGCATTGTTTCCACCGGGAAACAGTTTGGGGACAATGCAGGCGATTATCAATATCTGAGAAAAGGGTAAGTATTGCCGTGACAGTTCACCCCCCTTTCATCCCGGCCCCATCGGGCGGGACAGCGTGGAGAGACAGCAATGGCAAAGGTTCTGGTTCTTTACTACAGCAGCTATGGCCATATCGAAACCATGGCCAAGGCGACTGCCGAAGGCGCGCGGCAGGTGCCGCGCGCAACGGTCGATATCAAGCGCGTGCCGGAACTGGTTCCGGCAGAGGTTGCCGCCAAGTCGGGCATGAAGGTCGATCAGGCTGCGCCGGTCGCCACCCCGGACGAGCTGGCCAATTACGACGCCATCATTTTCGGCACCCCCACCCACTTCGGCAATATGGCGGCACAGATGCGCAACTTCCTGGACCAGACCGGCGGCCTGTGGTTCCAGGGCAAGCTGATCGGCAAGGTCGGCAGCGTATTCGTCTCCAGCGCCACC
>CAYRWZ010000002.1:57063-69479 GCA_964428065.1 uncultured Comamonadaceae bacterium
TGGCGCGACCACGATTGCCAATGGCGACGGCTCGCGCCAACCCTCGGCCAACGAACTCGATCTCGCCCGCTTCCAGGGCAAGCATGTGGCCGAAATCGCCACCAAGCTGCACGGCTGATCCAGCCCCTTTCGACAGGAGACGATCAATGACCGATACCCGCACGGAATACGCGGCCCTGCTGCTGCGCGTCGCCATGGGCATCATGTTCCTGGCCCATGGGCTGATCCTGAAAGTGTTCGTGTTCACGGTCGGCGGCACGGTGGGCTATTTCCAGTCCATCGGCTATCCGGGCTTCTTTGCCTATCTGGTGATCCTGGGGGAAATCGGCGGCGGCCTGCTGCTGATCGCCGGGGTTTTGACCCGGGTGGTGTCGATTGCCTTGCTGCCGATCATGATCGGCGCCCTGGTGCAGCATCTGGGCAATGGCTGGGTGTTCAGCGCGCCGAACGGCGGCTGGGAATTCCCCGCCTTCTGGGCCATCGCCCTGGTGGCGCAGGCCCTGCTGGGCGACGGCGCCCATGCCCTTGGCCCGAAGCTGATCCCCGGCCGCTTCGGCACCCGCCCGGCCTGATCCCGCCCCACGCGGCAAGACCGGTATCGGGGGGCCAGCGTGCCCCCCGATGTCATTTATATCCTGTAGGAGGATCCGATGCTCGATCTCCGCCCCTTCGCCTCGCTTGGCCGGTTCCGTAACGACTGGCTGAACGCCCATTATCATTTCAGCTTTTCCGGCTATCACGATGCCAAGCGCATGGGTTGGGGGCCGCTGCGGGTGTGGAACGACGATGCCATCCGCGCCGGTACCGGCTTTCCACCCCATGGCCACCGCGATATGGAAATCATCACCTATGTCCGCAGCGGTGCGATCAGCCATGGCGACAGCCTGGGCAATCGTGGCCGGACCGAGGCCGGGCAGGTGCAGGTCATGTCAGCCGGACAGGGCATCCAGCATTCGGAAATCAATGCCGAATCGGTGGAAACAACCCTGTTCCAGATTTGGCTGTTCCCGCGCCACAGCGGCCTGCCGCCCCGGTGGGAAACCCGCGATATGCCGGTGGCAACCGAAACCGGCACCGTGATTCCGCTGATTTCCGGCGATGGGCGCGACGGCACCATGCGGATCGACCAGGATGCCGTTCTGTCTGTGCTGCATCTGATGCCGGGCCAATCTGTCACCCACCACCTGGGCCTGGGCCTGGGCCAAGGCAAAGGCAAAGACCGGCTGGCCTATCTGGTCGGGGTGGAGGGGCAGCTGTCGGTCGGCACGGATGCGATAGCCCCGCTATCCCTTTCGGCCCGCGACGGGCTGGCCGTGGCAGAGGAAGCGGCGCTGCACCTGACCGGCGCCGGCGATCAGACTGCGACAGTCCTGCTGATGGATATGGCGGCCTAAAGCCGCTGCGACAACCAGATGGCGATACGGGAGGCGGCCTTGACCCCGGCGGAGAGCAGCTCGTAGCCGGGGGCATCCCGCCCGCCCCATTCGATGCCGGTATCCCGGTGTTCGATCTCGTCGGCGCGGAATTTCTCGATCACCGCTTTTAGGGGCGCTTCATCCTCGCCCAGGCTGGCGGCCTGCGCGGCGTAATGGTCGTCGATCACTTCCTCGACGGCGATGGTGCAGGCCATCGCCGCCTTTTCCCCCATCAGCGCCGTAGCGGCCCCCAAGGCAAACCCGGCGACACTCCACAAGGGGTGCAACAGCGTCGGCCGCACCCGCCGGTCGGCGATCAGGGATTCGAAGGTCTTGAGGTGCTCCTCCTCCTGCGCGGCCATGTGGCGGATCTTGGCGGCGGCCGGGCTGTCCTTCGGCAGCACTGCCAGCTGGCCGGCATAGATGCGCGTGGCGCCAAATTCCCCGGCATGATCGACCCGGATCAGCCGTTCCAGACGGGTACGCGGATCCAGATCGCCCGGAAGGCCAGTGGGAAGACCAGTGGGGATACCCTTGGAGGGAGAGGAGGAAGCATCGGCAGGCGTGCGTGGCATCAGCGGCTCCGGCTCAAGCGATAGGCGGCGGTCAGGGTCAAGGCCCCCAGCAGCGCGGCATAGAGAAGATTATAGCCCGCGATGGAAATACCAAACAGCGACCAGGGCACTTGGTCGCAACGCACCACGGGGGCGGCGTTCAGCGCCTGGCGCAGCGCTTCGACCGAGGTGGTGGAAATCTGGCTGCCACATTCCGCCGTGCCCTGCCACCAGCCCTGTTCCACCCCGACATGGAACGCGCCGATACCGCCGGACACCCAGACCGCCAGCCCGGCCAGCGCCAGCAGCAGCGCCGCCGCCTTCGTGGAGGATCGCGCCAGCATGATGGCGGCCAGGCCCAGGACCACCGCCAGCCCATAGGGCCAGCGCTGATAAACACACAGGATGCAGGGCTGCAATCCACCCAGATACTGGGAGGCGAAGGCGGTGCCGAGCGCCGCCAGACTGCCCAGAACCGGAACGAGGGACAGGAGGAAGGGGTTTGCGGTGCGCATCATGCCGGGATGTCCATGAAATCCAAACCTGTTATAGCCTTTTGCTTGACCGGGACCGACAAGCCTGTAGGATGCGCGCCGGATGCCCCAGTGGCGGAATTGGTAGACGCAGTCGACTCAAAATCGACCGCCGAAAGGCATGCTGGTTCGAGTCCGGCCTGGGGCACCACTTTCATCCATTCCTCGCTATATTTCGCTCACTATCCTGACTGTCGGCCTCGGCATCGGTTGCCTCGTCCGGGCCCAGGATCGCAAGGCCGTGGCCCAGGGCAACCCGCTCGTCAAACACGAAGCACCCGCCGCGCCACAGGCTGTCCTCGGCCGGTATCTGTTCCAGATAGGCCAGAATTCCACCCTCCAGGTGAAAAACCTGCTCAAACCCTTCGTTGAGCATGAAGGCGCTGGCCTTTTCGCAGCGGATGCCGCCGGTGCAGAACATTGCCACCTTGCGATGGCGCGCCGGATCCAGCGCGCGGCGGGCGAAACCCGGAAAATCCCCGAAAGACCGGGTTTGCGGGTCCACCGCCCCGGCAAAGCTGCCCATTGCCACCTCGAACCCGTTGCGGGTGTCGATCACCAGCACCTCCGGGTCCTGGATCAGTGCATTCCAGTCCTGCGGCCGTACATAGGTACCGACCCGCCGGGTCGGATCGGCATCCGGCTGGCCCAGGGTGACGATTTCGCGTTTCAGCCGCACTTTCAGCCGGGCGAAGGGCATGGCTGTCGCTGTGGACCATTTGGCGGGGATTGGCCCGCATCCGGCGATGGCGGCCAGATCGGCCAAGGCGGCCTCCAGCGCCGCGCGGGGGCCGGCCAGGGTGGCGTTCAGCCCTTCCGGGGCCAGCAGCAGGGTGCCGCGCAGCCCCAGCGCCGCCAGCCGATCCCGGATTGCGCCGCGCACAGCGTGCGGCTGCCCATCGGCCCAGCGGAAAAATTTATAGAAGGCGGCGACCGCAACCGGCGCAGCGGCTGCGGTCGGGGCGGCACTGGGGGGTATGGACGCTGTCTCGGTCATGACCGGTGGGTTTTAGCACCGCCCGGCCGCCCCGGCTACCATGCCAGGCGCAGGGTGCCGAAAATTGCCGCCGCGCGGTCGATGTTCAGGCTGGTGCCGACATCGCGTGGGCACAGCAGCAGGTCGACCAGCCGCCGCCGATCATCGATCAGGCCGGAAAACAGGGCGCAACCGGTGCCGTCGCCCAGCCGGGCGGCGTAGAGAATCCCCGGGCCGTACTCGGTTTCGATGGCGCCGAAATCTTCCACCAGCTCCGCGCTCGGCTGGCCAAGGACGCGGCGCAGCACCTCCTCCGGTGCCAGCGGTTCATCCAGGCGCACATCGCTGAAATAGCTGTGCCCCCGCAGCCACAGCCGGTCCGCGCCGAACAGCTCCAGCACTTCCCGCCGCCGATAAGGCTGGCCCGGCAGGGTCGGCGTTTCGCGGACATCCAGCCGCTCCACCGTCGCCTCGCGGAACTCGCGCGCATCCAGAAACAGTGTGCGCGACGGCACCTCCGCCGGGCGTAGCTGCGATTGCGCCCGAACAGGGGCCGGGGCACCCGCAGTACCCAGCAGCACGACCGCCAAAAGGCAAACTTTCCACCATTCATTCATGTCGCATCGTCACCCCGGCCGCCGCCAAGATCAAGTCGAAGCAATGGCGGCTTTTTCAACCCAGACGTTTCCCCACCCTGGTTTCCCCGCCCTCTTTTCAAGCTGCTGTGCGGTCCGCTATTTCCACAGGGCGCCTGTGATGCTTTCGCTTTTCGCAAGACCGCCCTGCGGCCTGACATATTGTGTCGGCGCGGACGCTTGAATAGCGTGCATCGCGCGTAATCTATAGCCGGATGTGCCATCCGACCGCCTAGCCTCAAGGACGCCAAGAATGACTGCTGCCCCGCTGACCCTTTCGCATGGCCTGGAGTTCGCCGATCTGTACCGGCGGGATGGCCTGGTGCGGCTGGATGCAGCCTTTTGCGACTGGCTGAAGGGCCAGTCGGTCGAACTGTTCAACCGCCTGATGGCGGCTCGTGCGGATGCAGATGGCATTGATGGCAAGGCGGAAAGCGACCTGATCACCGCGCTGGCCCCGCTGGTGGAACAGTTCTTGGGACTGACCTTCGGCATTTCTGCCAAAATCGCGGACCTGCAGGCGCGTCACAACCGGCTGGCCCCGCTGGCGCAGGTGAAACGGCTGTTCGTCCAGCGCTATGCCGCCAAGGCCGTGAAGGCAGAGGAACTGGCGGGCTATGACCCCGCTGCCATCGACACACAGGGTCTGGTGTTCGGCGCAGATCTCCCCGCGTTCGAACTGGCCTTTGCCACTGCGGTCCAGGCGCTGCTGGGGCCGGACCTTGCCGTCACCGATGCCACGCGGGATGCGGCCGCCCCCTTCGCCCGCTATGCCGCCTGGGCGCTGACCACGCCGGACGGGCAGGCGCGGCACAAGGCTGGGGTGCTGTTCAAGCAGCCGCACAAGCTGGATATGGAGCGGCTGGTGCCGGTGGTGACGGAAACGGTGGACGGGGTGACGCGCCTGGCCCTGCCCAAGCACGATCACCGGGCGCGCGACGGCTTTGCCCTGACCGATCACGGCTGCGATCTAACCGGCGCGCTGGACCAGGCCAATTACTGCATCTGGTGCCACCATCAAGGGAAGGATAGCTGCTCCAAGGGCCTGAAGGACAAGGATGGCAGCTTCCGGAAAAGCCCGTTTGGTGTGCCGCTGAACGGCTGCCCGCTGGAAGAAAAAATTTCCGAAATGAACGAGGTCAAGGCCCAGGGCTTTGCCCTGGGTGCGCTGGCCATCGTCACCATCGACAATCCGATGGCGGCGGGCACCGGGCATCGTATCTGCAACGACTGCATGAAGGCCTGCGTCTATCAGAAGCAGGATCCGGTCGATATTCCGCAGATTGAAAGCCGGACCCTGAAGGATGTGCTGGACCTGCCCTGGGGGTTCGAGATCTATAGCCTGTTGACCCGCTGGAACCCGCTGAACATCCGCCGCCCGCTGCCCAAGGCCCCGACCGGCGCCAAGGTGCTGGTGGTCGGTCTGGGACCGGCGGGCTATACATTGGCTCATCACCTGATGAATGACGGGCATGCCGTCTTTGCCGTCGATGGGTTGAAGATCGAACCCCTGCCGGAAACCCTGTCCGGGGTGGCGATGGACGGGCGGCGGGTGCCGTTCCGGCCGATCCGCGAGTGGCGCGCCGACCTGTACGAACCGCTGGACAGCCGCGTCAATGCAGGGTTCGGCGGGGTGGCGGAATACGGCATCACCGTCCGCTGGGACAAGAATTTCCTTAAAGTGATCCGCCTGCTGCTGGAACGGCGGGCCGAATTCGCCATGTATGGCGGCGTGCGCTTCGGCGGCACGCTGACCGTCGATCAGGCGTTCGATCTGGGCTTCGATCATATCGCCCTGTGCGCCGGGGCCGGACGGCCAACCGTGATCGACATGCCGAACAATCTGGCCAAGGGCGTGCGCCAGGCATCCGATTTCCTGATGGCGCTGCAACTGACCGGCGCAGCGCGGCCGGACAGCATCGCCAATCTGCAGATCCGCCTGCCGGTGGTGGTGATCGGCGGCGGGCTGACCGGCATCGACACCACAACGGAGGCGCTGGCCTATTACCCGATCCAGGTGGAAAAATTCCTGGCCCGCTATGAGGCGCTGGTGGCCGAGCAGGGGGAAGCTGCCGTCCGGGCCGGATGGAGCGAGGAAGACCGCGCGATTGCCAAGGAATTCATCGCCCATGGCCGCGCCCTGCGCGCCGAAAAGGCCAAGGGGGACCGGGCCGATGTGATCGGCCTGCTGCAATCCTGGGGTGGGGCGACGCTGGCCTATCGCCGCCGTCTGCTGGATGCGCCTTCCTATACCCTCAACCACGAAGAAGTGGCCAAGGCGCTGGAAGAAGGCATCTGGTTTGTCGAAAACGCCACGCCGGACCGGGTGGAGGTTGATCGTTTCGGATCCGCATCGGCCCTTATTGTCAGCCGCAAGCAGCCCGATGGCAGCGTGCGGGAAGAACGGCTGGCCGCACGCACCGTGCTGGTCGCGGCAGGCACCCAGCCCAACACCGTGCTGGCGCGGGAAGACGGGCAGCATGCCCGCATCGACGGCAAGTATTTCCAGGCCTATGACGAAAGCGGCGTGTCGGTCAGCCCGGAACGCAGCGCCAAGCCCGGCACGCCCCAGGTGCTGATGCATCTGGCCGCCGATGGCCGCGCGATTAGCTTTTTCGGCGATCTGCACCCCAGCTTTGCCGGCAATGTGGTCAAGGCCATGGGCAGCGCCAAGCAGGGCTATCCGGTGGTCAGCCGCATGCTGGCCCGCCGCGCGCCCAGCCCGGTTTCGGCCGATGCGCTGAGGGCGACGCTGGATGACGGGTTGCGCCCGCGGGTTGCCGCGATCCATCGCCTGACGCCAACCATTGTCGAGGTGGTGCTGCGCGCGCCCTTTGCCGCCAAGGCGTTCCATCCGGGGCAATTCTATCGCCTGCAAAACTATGAGACCCAGGCGCGGCGGGTTGGCGGCCCGGTTGGCGGCCCGGATGGAACTGGTACGCTGCTGGCGATGGAGGGGCTGGCCCTGACCGGTGCCTGGACCGACCCGGATGCCGGGCTGGTTTCGACCATCGTGCTGGAAATGGGCGGATCGTCCGATCTATGCGCCCTGCTGCACCCTGGGGAGCCGGTCGTTCTGATGGGCCCGACCGGCGAGCCGACCGAAACCCCGGCCGGGGAGACGGTGCTGCTGGCCGGCGGCGGCCTTGGCAATGCCGTGCTGTTTTCCATCGGGCAGAGCCTGCGCCGCGCGGGCAGCCGCGTCGTCTATTTCGCCGGGTACAAGAAGCTGATCGACCGTTACAAGGTTGAACAGATCGAAGCGGCGGCGGATATCGTCATCTGGTGCAGCGACGAAGCGCCCGGCTTCACCCTGACCCGCCCACATGATCGCCCACATGATCGCAGCGTGGTCGGCAATATCGTCGAAGCCATGCGCGCCTATGCCGCCGGGGAACTGTACGCGGATGCGGGCGGCATACCGCCCATTCCAATGGCAGAGGTGCAGCGCATCATCGCCATCGGATCGGACCGGATGATGGCCGCCGTCGCCGCCGCCCGCCATGGCGTGCTGAAACCCTATCTTCAGCCCTGCCACACCGCGATCGGCAGCATCAACAGCCCGATGCAGTGCATGATGAAGGAAATCTGCGCCCAATGCCTGCAACGCCACCGCGACCCGGTGACCGGCAAGGAATGGACGGTATTTTCCTGCTACAACCAGGATCAGGCGCTGGATCATGTCGATTGGCAGGTGCTGAACGACCGCCTGCAACAGAATGCGGTGCAGGAAAAGCTGACACGCCGGTGGATCGACCGCAGCCTGAAGCAGCTGGCGCTGCGCCCGGCAGCGGAATAACCGCATCCGGCGCCCGCCCGCCTGTAGGTTCCGTGCCCGCAGTTTTTCTCATACCCTGGCCCGCATATTTCTCGTTTGCAGGCCGGGGGGCGGGGCGGGCACTCTGCCCAGCATGATAAAAACAGATCCAGCGCCGCATCCGGCAGCCGCCCCCTCCCCCCTGCTGTTGATCATTGCCCTGATCGCGGCGGTCGGCGTGTTCACGCTGACCCTTGGCATCACCTATCCGCTGCTCTCGCTGCGGCTGGAGGCTCAGGGCGTGCCGAAATCGCTGATCGGCCTGAATGCCGCAATGACGCCGCTGGGGCTGATTCTGACCGCCCCACTGCTAAACCGTCTGGTGCATCGGGTGGCGCCCTGGCTGGTTCTGTTCGGCAGTATCGGCTGCACTGCCGTGATTATCCTGATTCTGGCGCTGGTCGATGACTGGCGCTGGTGGTTTCTGCTGCGCTTCCTGCTCGGCTGTTCGATCAATGGGCTGTATCTGGTGGGCGAAACTGCCCTGCTGACCAGCGTGCCCGACGCCAAGCGCGGGCGGCTGGTTGGGCTTTACACCGCTATCGGCACAGCGGGATATGGGCTTGGTCCGTCGATCCTGTCCGCCGTCGGCAGCGAGGGGGATACGGCCTTCACCCTGGCGATCGGCATGATGCTGTTGGCTTTCGTTCCCATGGCGATGGCCCTGCCCGGCCTGCGGCGGCTGTCAATCGGCGGCGACGGTACCCCGGCCAGCCTGTTCGCCTTCGTCCGCGCCGCGCCGCTGCTGGTGATCGGCTGCATGTCGGTTGCCGTATTCGACAATGCCTCGATGGCGCTGTTCCCGCTCTACGGCCTGGAGCGGGGATTGAGCGAGGCGACGGCGACCGCAATCCTGTCGGTTGCACTGCTGGGCGGGCTGTTCCTGCAATGGCCGATCGGTTGGCTGGCCGATCATTGGTCAATCCGGGGTGCCATGGTGGCGGTGGCTGCCAGCAGCCTGATCGCGTTGGCAGTGCTGCCGCTGGTGCTGACCCATCCCTGGCTGGTCTGGCCGGTGGCGCTGATCTGGGGCGGGGCGTCCTTCGGCGTCTGGAGCCTGACCCTGGCCGATCTGGGCCGCCGCTTCAGCGGCCCGGCGCTGGTGGCGGGCAACGCCGTGATGGCAATCAGTTGGGGCGGCGCCTCCATGGCCGGGGTGCCGCTGGCAGGGGCTTTGATGCAGACGCTGGGCAATGGTGCCCTTTTGGGCGTTATCGCTGTCGGCTTCGGGGTTGTGCTGGTCGGAACGGCCATCGGTGCCGGGCGACGTCGCGTCGCCGCCTATTCCACCACCACGTAATTATAGGTGAAAGCAGCCTGATTGGTGCGGATGTTGAACTTCACGCTGCGCCCATCGGCCAGGCGGATTTCCAGATTGGCGGTAAAAGGGCCATCGCCACTGAAATGGCTGAGTTCGATCCCTTCATTGCCGCCATACTCCACATGGATCGCCCCGTCATTCCGCGCCTTCAGCACGGTAAAGCGCTGGCGCGGGGTGATGTAGAGGAAGCCTTTTTTCGGCAGCACCAGACTGACTGTCTGGCCGTTGACGGCCTTAATGACCTGCCGGTTGGCCTTTTGATCGCCCGACAGTTTCTGCGCCAGCGCCGGCGCGCCGCCAAAGCCGATAACCAGGGCAAGGCCGATGGCAAACTGGCGAAGAAAGCTGCGGCGCATGGCCCATCCACCCTGTGTCATCCCGTCCAATGCACTCCAGCCTAGCCCAAAGGCGGCGGCGGCTCAAACAGCGCGGCACGTTCCGCCAACGACAAAAGGCGCCATTCCCCCTCTGCCAGATCGCCCAATCCCATGGAACCAAGGCCTAACGCGCCAATGGCGGTGCGCTGTAGCGCCGTGACATGGTTGCCGGTGGCGGCGAACATGCGGCGCACCTGATGATATTTGCCTTCCTGGATCCGCACCCAGGCGGTTGTCGCATCCTCGGCCAGGAATTGGGCGGGCTTCAGCGGCGTGGTCTCGCCCTCCAGCATCAGGGTGCCGCTGGCAAACAGCGCGCCAACCTCGGCCGACAGGGGGCGGGCCAGCGTCGCCCGATAGGTTTTCCAAACTTGTTTCTTGGGCGAAATGATCTTGTGCAGCAGCTGACCATCGTCGGTCAGCAGCACCAGGCCACTGCTGTCCTTGTCCAGCCGTCCGGCAATCGACACGATCGGATCGCGCCGTTTCCAGCGCGGCGGCAGCAGATCATAGACGATGCGCCCCGGATCGGCGGTGGAACAGGTAAAGCCCAGCGGCTTGTTCAGCACTGCCACCAGCCCCAGATCGGGGTCCAGCGGCGCGCCATCGAACAGCACATCCGCATGCACCACCTTCTCATCGGTCCGGTAGGGCGTGCCGTCCGGGCGGGTCAGGCGGCCGTAGTGCAGAAACGCCTCGGCATCGCGGCGCACGCCATAACCCAGCTGCACCAGCAACCGGGTGATCTTCAGCGGCGGGCGCACGGCCGGGGGGGCGCTTGAGGGGGCTTGGTCATCGGACACTCAGGGCTTTCTGCCGGTCAGGACTTTGAAACCGTCGCGCTCCACCAGGGTTTGTACCCCGGTCAGCGTGGCGCGCAGGCTTGCTTCATAAGGCAACATGCGGTTGGCAACCAGCCAAATCCGCCCGCCGGGGCGCAGCGCCGCAACCGCGCTGTCGATGAAGGCAAGGCCCAAATCGGTCGCCGTGGCGCGGCCTTCATGGAAGGGCGGGTTCATCACCACCGCATCGAATTGCCCGCGCAGATCGGCAGGCAGGCTGCGCGCATCGGCCCAAAGGGGCGTCACCTTGGCAGCCAGCGCAGGCGGACACTGGGCCAGATTGGCACGCAACGCCGCCAGCGCCAGCCGGTCGGCCTCCACTGCCGTCACCTGGGACAAACCGGGCACGCTGCGCAGCAGATGCAGTGTCAGGGCCCCCCAGCCGCAGCCGAGATCCAGCACGCGATGGATCCCGTCGGTCTGTTCAGTGCCCAGACAGTCGATCAGAAATTTCGTTCCGGGGTCGATACGATCCCAGGAAAAGATACCGGGGACAGAGATAAAGCCGCCCACATCGCGCATAGTCTGGGCCGTATCAGCGGCGTGCGGCATGGGGCGGTCCCCGCGCACCACCAGGGATACCCGCGCCTTGTGCTTGGCGAAGCCCTCCACCGCCCCCAGCACGGCCAGATCGCCCTGCCAGCGCGCCCCGCCCTGCCGGTTGCTGGCGGCAACTGCCAGCAACCCACCGGGCACCAGCGACTCCCAGGCTTCTGCGATTTCCGCCCAGGCGCGGTCGCGCTGCTTGCTGGGCCACACCAGCGCCAGATCGGCACTGGCGGGGGCCAGCCGGTCGACCACGTGCCAGTCGGCCTGACGCAACGCCTGGGCCGGACCAGCCCAATCCTGGCGGACCATGGCGCGGGCCGGGTCGATCCCCGGCAGGCTGATCCCCGGCAGCAATCCCAATATGGACACGCGGGACTGTTGCGAAACCGGAATGAAATCGCTTTCCAGGGCGGTCTGGACCGCCTGCACGGCCTCTGGATCGGGCAGCATGATCGGTGTCTAGGCCAATTCTGCCGGTTTCGGCCCGCCGGTTGCCCAGTCGAGCAGTTCGACCGTATGCACGATCGGCAGGCGCCCGCCATTGGCATCGCCCGAGATTAGACCGGGGGCCAGACCGGGGGCCAGATGGGTCAAGCAGCCGATATTGCCGGTCGCCACCACCTGGGGGTCAGTGGCACGGATATTGGCCAGCTTGCGCGCCTTCAACTGCCCGGCCAGATCGGGCTGCATCAGGTTATAGGTTCCGGCGGATCCGCAGCAAATATGCCCTTCCGGCACATCCAGCACGGTAAACCCGGCCGCTTCCAGCAGGGTTTTCGGCTCTGTCTTCAGCTTTTGCCCATGCTGCATCGAACACGCGGAATGATAGGCGACGCGCAGCGCCGTATCGGCCACCACTGGCGTCACCAGGCCGAACTGAAGCAGCACTTCGGACACATCCCTGGCCTTGGCGGCAATCGCCGCCGCGCGCTCTGCCCATACCGGGTCGCGGGCCAGCATGTGCCCGTAATCCTTGACCGTGGTGCCGCAGCCGGACGCATTGATGACGATGGCATCGAATGGCCCGTCGGCCTCTGCTGCCGTCCAGGCGGCGATATTCTGCCGGACCAGCGCCAGCGCCGCCCCCTCCTGCCCCAGATGATGGTTCAGCGCGCCGCAGCAGCCAAGGCCGCGCGCCACCACAACCTCGATCCCGTTGCGGGTCAGCAGGCGGATGGTGGCCTCGTTGATGCTGGGCCGCAGCACGGTTTGCGCACAACCGGGTAGAATGGCGACGCGCCCGCGCCGCGCGCCCTGGGCGGCGAAGGTTTGCGGGCGATCCATCGGCGAGGGGGCATGGGCGGGCGCGGCCAGCCCCAGCATCGCTTTCAGCCGCCCCTGCATCAGCCGCGCGGGCACCCGCCGGTCCAGCCGCGACAGGCGGGCGGGGGGGGCCG
>CAYRWZ010000003.1:0-1488 GCA_964428065.1 uncultured Comamonadaceae bacterium
CCCGGCAAAGGCGGAAAGCGCGGCGGCAAAGCCCGCAGCATCGCGCGGCGGGGCCAGCAGCCCGCTGTCCCCATCGGCGACGATCAGGGGGATCGCCCCCTCCCCGCCCGCAATCACCGGCAGCCCGGCGGCCTGCGCCTCCAGCACCGCCATGCAGATCGCCTCATTCACCGCGGGCCAGACCAGCGCATCGGCGGCGGCCAGCAGCGGCGGCAGATCAGCGGGCTGGCATTGGCCCAACAGGTGCAGCCGGTCGCCCCAGGGGGCAAGGGCCGCCGTCGCCTCTGCCCGCGCCGGGCCGTCGCCCACCACCAGCAGATGCGCATCCGGCATCGCCTGCGCCGCCTGCCCCAGAATGCGGTAGGAGGCGAGCTTATCCCCCGCCCGCATCATCGCCACGGTCAGCAACAGGGGCCGGTCGGCGGGAAGCCCGTGCTGCCGCCGCACAGCGGCGCTGGCAGTGGGGCTGCGGTCAAGATCGCGGAACGGCGCGGCATCCAGAAACGGCCCGAGGGAGAGATAGTCCGCACCATCGGGCAGAAACGGCTCCACCCCCGCACGGTCGCGCGGGTTAAGGCCGATGGCAAGGCGCACCCGCCCCAGCGCGGCGCGCACGGCCTGTTCCCCCGCCGCATGGGGGCCGGTCAGCAGCCGGTTGGACACCGACGCCTCGGCCACCACATAGGGCACGCCGCAGGCTTCGGACACAATCGGTCCCAGATAGTCCGGCGCCTTGGCATAAAGGTGATAGGTGAACCACAGGGCAAAGCGGTCCTCCGGCGCGGGATGGCGCGCCGCCAGCCGCCGGGCTAATGCACTGCCCAGTGCACTGCCCAACCGCGCCAGCCGCGCCGACCGGCCAGGCTGCACACCGGCATCGAAGCTGCG
The DNA here is from genome assembly GCA_964428065.1 of uncultured Comamonadaceae bacterium. GTDB lineage: Bacteria > Pseudomonadota > Alphaproteobacteria > Elsterales > Elsteraceae > CAYRWZ01. The sequence continues at coordinate 889 of CAYRWZ010000003.1, forward strand.
GAACCGGCAGATCGTCTGCGGCGCATAACCCGCCTGCACCAGCGCCGCCAGCAGCAGGCGGCCCAGCGCGCGGTCCCCCGACGGCACCGGATGATCCGGCGCCTTCAACGGGGCATAAAAGGCGATATCGGAACGGGCAGTCGGGGCCATGAACGGCTAAAACGCAGCGTTAGGGGGGCCGAAGCGGCGGGCCAGATCGGCCAGCCCGGCATCGTGGCTGAACGCTGCGCGCACCCGCGCAAACCCGGCCTCGCCCAGCCGCCGACGCAAGGCAGGATCGGCAATCAGCGTCGCCAGCGCCCCGGCCAGGGCCGCCGGATCGCCCGGCGGCACCAGCCAGCCGGTTTCCCCATGGCGGATCAGTTCGGGAATGGCCGAAACCGCCGTGGACAGCACCGGCAGGCGCTGGCTTTGCGCTTCCATCAGCACATTGGGCAGGCCATCGCGGTCGCCATCCCCAGCGATCCGGCTGGCCAGCACAAACAGATCGGCTGACCGCAGCGCCGCCAGAATCTCGCTCTGCGGCTGGGCGCCGCGCCATTCGATCCGCCCGGCGATGCCCAGGCGGGCGGCACCGTCACCGGCGCCTGGGATTCGGAG
>CAYRWZ010000003.1:1498-65056 GCA_964428065.1 uncultured Comamonadaceae bacterium
CGGCCAGCGGCTGCCGGTTGCCGCCGCCGATATGGGTCAGCCGCCAGCGCAGCCCTTGCTGTTCCACCTGGGCAAGCGCGGCCAGCAGATCGTCAAAGCCCTTTTTCTCCACCAGCCGCCCGATGGTCAGCAGCCGCACCACCCCATCGCCGTCCGCCGCTTCCGCAACCGGCCCCGGATCGGGAAAGCGGGTGAAATCCAGCCCGTGATACACCAGCGCCACCCGGTCCGCTGCGGGGCTAAGGCTGCGCAAATGCTCCGCCCCGCTGGCGGTGCAGGTGACGGTCCATTCGGCGGCGGCCAGCTTTTCCCGCTTTTCCCAATCGGGGATAGTCCAGATATCCTTGGCATGGGCAGACAGCGACAGCGGCACCCCGCGCACCAGGGCGGCATAGCGCGCCACCGACCCCGGCGTATGGATGAAATGGGCGTGCAGGCGGTGCACCTCGGGCGGCAATCCCGCCGCCAGCACCAGCGCCTGGCCCCAGCGGCGGCCGCGATTGGGCGTCGGGTCACGCAGCAGATCGCGCAGCCACGCCGCCCGCGCCTGGCGATAGCCGGGCAGGCGCCGCGCCCGCCACCAGCTTTTCAGCACCAGCAGCGGGGCCTGATACAGATATTCGGGCAGGTACCAGACTGGGGCGCGGATGGCATCGACAATCGGGTGGCGCGTGCGATCGGTCGGCAGGCGCAGCGAGACGATCAGCAGCCGATAGCCCAGATCCTCCAACCCCTTGATTTCCTGGGCGATGAAGGTTTCCGACAGGCGTGGATAGCCCTTCAGGACAAAGGCAATGGTCGGGCGCTGGCGGGGATCGGCGGGCAGAACCGGCCCGGCGGCATAGCGTGTCATCACGCGTGTCATCACCTGAAGCGCCCCAATTCCGCCCGGCCTATTGCGCGAACGTCAGGCTGGGCTGCGGCGCATCCGTCACCGGATGGGCGGCGGTCAGCGCATCGAAGCGCGCGGCGATCACCTCCAACCCATCCAGCAGGCCGGAAATCTGCACGGTGGATGGGCGCGGCTGCCGGGGCAAACGCCGCAGCGCGCGCGCCATCGCCCGCGGATCGCGCACATCATCGGCCACCAGCATGGCGGCCAGCCCCTGCCGTTCGGCTTCGGAGGCGCGGATATACTGCTCCAGTCGGGGGGTGGTGCGTGGCACGATCAGGGCCGGTTTATCGAAAGACAAAATCTCGCAGAAGGTGTTATAGCCGCCCATGGCGACCACACCATTGGCCTGGCGCAGAAACGCCTCCATCCCTGCCGTGAAGGTCAGCAATTCCACCCGGTGCAGGGCATCGGCCCGGCGCTGGAACTGGGCGCGCGCCTCGGTACTCATGAACGGGCCGGTTACGATTACTGCCCGCTCGGTCAGGCTGGGATCGGCCTCATAGGCCGACAGAACCCAATCGACCAGCGCATCGCCATCGCCGCCGCCGCCAGGGGTGACCAGCAAGAACGGCTCCCCCAGCGAAACGCTGGCCGCCGCATCGGGCGGCCCATCCTGCTGACGGCGCAGATAGCCGGTATAGACCAGCCGGTTGCGCACGCTATCTGGCAGGGGCAGGCCGCCCAGCGGCTGGTAGATCCGCTCCAGCCCATAGACCCAGATTTCGCGGAAATAGCGGTCCACCCCCGGCAGGGCCTTCTTGCGCGCCCAATCCCGCGCCAGCAGGGCGGGATCGTCCATCACATCGCGCAGGCCCAGAACAGCGGGAATCCCCTGTTCGGCCAGATAGTCCAGTGTGGCGGTGACTTCGCCCCGCACACCCAGCGGTTCCTTATCGACCAGAAACAGATCGGGCTGAAAATCGCGGGCGGTTTCCAGAATGATGCGCGACCGTTCGGCGATCACATCGCGTAAGGTTGCCCCTTCGGCCACCGGGCGATAATCGCCGTTGCTCATCTTGATGATGCCGGGGACCAGGCGGAACTGAACCCGCCGCTCGAACGGATAGCTGGCGATCAGCGGCAAGCCGGACAGAATCAGCACCGACAGATCGGGGATGCGCGCCACCAGGGCATTGGCGATCGACCGGCAGCGACGCAGGTGCCCAAGGCCGAAACTATCGTGGCTGTAAATCAGCAGACGGCGCCCGCCCTCCATCCTGGGAGGCGGCACAAGGGCCAGAGTGCTGGTCGATTGATCGGTATCGGCTGGCATCAGCGTCTCGCCGCTTCACCCCTGCTTGCCGCATCGGCTGGCACGGCACAGGCACCGCACCGATACGTTTGGTTCCAGTTCGGACTTCTTCGTTTGACTTACTGTTTTGAACAGAAAACAGGGATGCGTTTTACCACACCGGATCAGTTCGGTTTGCCGGACTGACCGGAGACTTGCCCAGAACCCTGACCCGAAACTTGGCGGATCGGCTCCCGGAACTGCTCCGTCTGCCGATAGATCGTATCGGCCATCTCGCGCATGACGGCAAGAGCAAAATCGGGCAATTCGCGGACAAGGTGAAAGAACACGTCTTTCGGCAGGCGCAGGCAGGTCACCGGCGTCTTGGCGCGCACCGTCGCCGTGCGGCGGCCATTGCCGATCAGCGCGATCACCCCGACCAGATGGTTGGAACCCAGTTCGCCGGTTTTGACCGGGCCGCCACCGGCATCGACCGTGACTTCCGCCGTGCCGTCCAGGATCAAAAACGCATCATCGCCCAGATCGCCCTGGCGGATGAAATCTTCGCCCGGCATGAAGTTGACGCGGTCGCTGGCAAAGCTGAGCAGTTTCAGCTTCGGCCCGTCCAGCCCTGCGAACATCGGAATGTTCCGCAGCATTTGGCATTCCTGCATCAGGCTCATGTCAGTCGCCCTTCCGCGTCGCGTCTCAAGAGTCCCATTCTGGGGATATGGGCATCCGGACGATCCCCATAAATACTATTTTTATGCTATTCCGCCTTGAGGGCGCGCGACAAGTAACTTCCATCCTGCGCGGCCAGCACGTCAGGCGCCCCGGTTTCCACCAGCTTGCCGCCCTCCAGCACCACCACGCGGTCGAAGCGGCGCGCCTGTGCCGCCCGTTGCAGCACCCAGACCAGGGCGGGGCTGCGATCCTCTCCCAGCATTCGCTGTTCGCACAGGTTGCGCAGCAGCCGGTCCTGGGCAGCGGAATCGAGCGTGCCGATGGGATCGTCCAGCACCAGAACATCGGCCCCTTTCATCAGCGCGCGGGCCAGCGCCAGCTTCTGCCGCGCGGCCAGACCCAGCCGCGATCCGCCGACGCCGACATCGAAATCCAGCCCGACATCGATGATCTTTTCCAGCAGCCGTTCGGTCATGCCGTGCTTGTCTAACTCCTCCCGGATCATCTGGCGCATCCGGCTGTCAGCGCTGCCCTGACCGGGGGCAAGGCGCCCGAACATCATATTGTCGATCAGGCTGGTGGCGCGGTTGTAGCGGCCGAAATCGAAAAATTCGACATGGGGGCGCAGATCTTCTGGCAGGCCGGTCATGAAGCGGCGGCGGGCGGCGACAATGCCCGCTTTCACCCGCGCATCGACCACATCCAGACGGTGGCGGGCCGGGATAACGCGGCCGACCAGGGCGATGAAGCGCAGCCGTTCGGTCTGCTTCAGGGCGCCGCCTGCCTTGCCCGGCTTTGCCGATGCCGCGCGCGACAGGCGCTGTTCGATCTGATCCAGGTCGGCCAGTTCATCGGCATCGACGAAGCTGAACCGGGCATAGAATTCGTGATCGGGCGGAAGATCGCGGAAAATTTCCACCATGTCGCGGGCGACAGACCGGCCCGCCTGCACCAGCAGCTCGGCCAGCCCTTCCTCTGCCTCCAGCACCGACACGGTGAACGGGTGCTGCATCAGCGCATCGCCGGCGAAGATGCGGCCGACCGGCGTGCCGAACAGAAGGTTTTCCGCGACTGAGGCCTGATTGTTGAAGCTGTCCAGATCGAACGGTTCGAAATAGGGGCGCAGGCTGGGGTGGGATAAGGGTTCGCGCAGCATCCGCCGCACGTCCATCGCCACTTCGGCAACATCGGGGCGTGCGGCGGGGTCAATGGTGCCGCGCAGGCCAAGTTCGCGCATATCAGCGATCAAGTCGGTCGCCGCCAGCACCCGCATGATCCGGTCATGCAGATCCTGCGGGCCGGCCGCCCCGACCGCCGCATAATCGGTCCAGTCGCCGGTATGGTCGAAAACGGAATTGCCAGTTTTCTGGGCTTCGAAGCGATGCCGGGGGTCTTCGGCCAGGACCATGCCGCTGTCGCTGGGCCGGGTTTTCAGACCATAGAGCAGATTGTCCAGCACCCGGCCCGACAGCAGCGCGGTTTCCGAGCCGACAAAGGCGAGATGGCGGTTGACCGTGGCAAGCGGAAAGCCGTGCAGCGGCTGGCCGCACAGGTTGATCGCCCCGATACGGACCGGCACCAGCCCGGCCAGCACCTGGGCCAGATCGTGCTTGCCGCCCGCATCGGGGCCCAGCACGGCCACCCGTTCCTGGGGGGCGACGCTGATATCCACCCCATCCAGCATCCGCTGGCCGCTTTCATCCAGCAGCACCAGCCCGCGCGCCTCCAGCGTCGCCGGGCGGGACAGGTCGGCCGGTTCGCCCGCCAGACGGGTCACCGGGACCATATCGTCCGATTCGAACTGTTCGACCACCTGTTCATACTTGATCCGGGCGTCTTCCAGTTGCTGATAGTAATCCAGCAGCTCCCGCCACGGCGCGTTCAGATCCTTATAGGCCGCCACCACGGCCAGCAGCGCGCCAAGCGACAGATCGCCCTCGATCACCAGATAACCGCCGATGGCATAGAAAAAGAACGGGGTCAGCTGGGCCAGAAAGTTGTTCAGGAACTTGACGAAAAACTTCCACTTAAAGATTTCGAACCGGATCTTGTAGTTGATGAACAGCTTGTAGCTGAACAGGGCCAGATGATAGGGCCCGGCCGCATTGGCATGGATTTCCCGCAAGGAGACCGCAGTTTCGTTGATCCGGTCGGAAAGATCGCGCACCAGGCGGATCCGCTGCTTGGACAGGCTGTTCACCTTCCGCTGCAATTTCGGAATCACATACATCTGGAACGGATAGAGCGACACCGCCGCCAGGCCCAGGATCGGGTCTTGCAGGCACATGAAGATCAGAATGGTCAGCAGCGTGCCGCCCTGAAACGCCGGCACCGCCACGCTATCGCCGATGAACCCGCCCAGCGGTTCCACTTCGGAGGTGATGATCGGAATCATCTGCCCCGGCGGCGTCTTGCGGAAATAGCCGACCGGGAAGCGCACGATCCGTTCGTACAGCTGATAGCGCAGGCGGCGCAGCATGCGCTCCCCCACCTGGCCCTTATAGACGTTGATGACGTATTTGAACCCGCCATTGATCAGCACCAGGCCGAGAAACGCACCGCACAGGGTGAACAGATACTCAAGCTGGCCCAGCGTCACGCCGAAGATTTGGCGCGGAAAGTCTTTGCCCTGAATCGCCTCGTTTACGATTGTTTTAGGAAGGTCGAGCGAGAGATACAGAACCGGAAAAGACACCAGGGTCATGACCAGGATCAGGATCTGTTCGCGCAGACTGAACTTGAGGATGAAGCCGAACAGGGTTTTTTGCATAAAGGCTCCGTCCCTCTGGTCCGCCCGATTGGACTGATGCTGCACGAGACTCGAAACCATCCGGCAACCGTGGTTAAGTGTACCAATCCTTGCGACTTATTGGAAAGACCGCCGCCCCGATGTCAACGCCAATATCCGCCCCCCTGCTTCAGGTGCGGGATTTAACCGTCGATTTTGCATTGCCCGGGGGTTTTCTGCGTGCGGTTGATGGCGTCAGCTTCGATATTCCGGCCGGGGAGACAATGGCGCTGGTCGGCGAATCCGGGTCGGGCAAATCGGTCCTGTCGCAGGCGATCCTGCGCATTCTGCCGCCGTCGGCCCAGATCAGCGGCGGGCAGATCCTGCTACAACCGCAAGGGGGCGGCGCACCACTGAACCTGGCCGCGCTGGCGGGCGACAGCGCAGAGATGCGGGCCGTGCGCGGCGGACAGATCGCAATCATTTTCCAGGAACCGATGACCGCCCTGTCGCCGCTGCACACCATCGGCAACCAGATAACGGAGGCCGTGCGCCTGCACCGCAAGGCCGGGGCGGCAGAGGCGGAGGAGCTGGCGCGCGACATGCTGCGGCTGGTCGGCTTCAAATCCCCCGCCGATGCGCTGAAATCCTATCCGTTTGAACTGTCGGGCGGGTTGCGGCAGCGGGCAATGATCGCCATGGCACTGGTGTGCCGCCCGTCACTGCTGATCGCGGACGAGCCGACCACCGCGTTGGACGTGACCATCCAGGCGCAAATCCTGCACCTGTTGGGCGATTTGCAGAAAGAACTGGGCATGGCCCTGCTGATGATCACCCACGATCTGGGGGTGGTGGCCAATACCGCCCGGCAGATGGTGGTCATGTATCGCGGCAAGGTGGTGGAAAGCGGCGCGGTGGAAGATCTTTTCCGCGCGCCCGGTCACCCCTATCTGCAGGCCCTGCTGAAGGCGGTGCCGCGCTTCGACCGGGCGCCGGGGGAACGGCTGCAACCGATTCGCGATTATCCGCGTGCCCATGCGGCGGAGATTTTCGGCAGCGGCCGGCGCGCCGGGGTGATGGGGGAGCCGCTGCTGACCGTCAGCAACCTGTCGCGCAGCTTCCAGCCGCGCGGTGGGCTGTTCGGCCTGAAAAAGGCAGCGCCGATCAAGGCGGTGGACGATGTCAACCTGGTGGTTCGGCGTGGCGAATGCCTGGGGCTGGTGGGCGAAAGCGGCTGCGGCAAAACCACCCTGTCCAAGCTGATCCTGAAGGCGATCCAGCCGGACAGCGGGCAGATCCGCTTTGCCTCCCCCGAAGGGCCGCGCGATGTGCTGGCGCTGGAGGGAGAGGCGCTGGCCGATTACCGCCGCCGGGTGCAGTTCGTGTTCCAGGATCCCTACAGCTCCCTCAACCCGCGCATGACCGTGGGCGAGGTGATCGCCGAACCGCTGGATATTCACAACATCGGCACGCCGGACCAGCGCCGCACCACAGTGCAGCAACTGATGCGGCTGGTTGGGCTGGACCCGCGCTGGACCAGCCGCTATCCGCAGAATTTTTCCGGCGGGCAGCGCCAGCGCATCGGCATCGCCCGGTCGCTTGCCCTGCGGCCCGATCTGCTGATCTGCGACGAGCCGGTCTCCGCCCTCGACGTGTCGATCCAGGCGCAGATCCTGAACCTGCTGACCGATCTGCGCACCGAGCTGGGGCTGACCTATCTGTTCATCAGCCACAATCTGGCCGTGGTGGACTATATCGCCGACCGGGTGGCGGTGATGTGCGCCGGGCGGATTGTCGAAGTGGCCGACCGCGCCGCCCTGTTCGCCCAGCCCCGCCACCCCTATACCCAGGCGCTGCTGGCTGCGGTGCCGGCGCCCGATCTGGACCGCCCGCTGGATTTCGCCCGGCTGATGGAAGGCCGGGTGTCCAACCCGGCTGCCTGGCCCAAACCATTTCTGATTGACGACAGCCATCGCCCCACCCTGACCGAGGCCGCGCCCGGCCACTGGGTGCGCATGGCCAGCGATGCCGCGTAAGGGGGCCGCCATGGTGCAGCTGTTCCGTTCCATCCTTCGCCCCCTTCACCCCCTGCTGGCCGCGCTGATCATCAGCACGCCCGTTGCCGCCACTGCCCAGGGCTGGACCGACGCCCCGGTGCTGGCCGACAAGGTGAAGGCCGGGGCCTTGCCGCCGATCGAACAGCGCCTGCCCCGGCAGCCGATGGTCATGCCCTTCCCGCCCGGCACCGAACCCGGCCGTCATGGCGGCGATCTGACCTGGATCGGCACCGGGCGCGATGTGCGCATGATGGTGGTTTATGGCTATAGCCGGCTGGTGATCTTCGACGAATCGCTCAATCTGGTGCCGGATATCCTCGCTGCGGTCGAAGTGCAGGACGATACGGTGTTCACCCTGAAGCTGCGCCCCGGCCATCGCTGGTCTGACGGCACGCCCTTCACGTCGGAAGATTTCCGCTATTACTGGCAGGATGTGGCGCTGAACAAGCAGCTGTCCCCCACTGGTCCGCCCGCATCGCTGATGGTGGATGGCAAGCCGCCGCAGGTGGAATTTCCCGATGCCACGACGGTGATCTATCGCTGGCAGGCGCCGAATCCAACCTTCCTCAGCGATCTGGCCGGGGCCGCGCCGCTTTATATCTACCGCCCGGCCCATTACCTGAAGCAGTTCCACGAAGCCCATGCCAAGCCGGAAGCGCTGGATGCCGAGGTCAAAAAGGCCAAGGCGCGCAACTGGGCCCAGCTGCACAACCGCAAGGACAATCAGTACCGTAACGACAATCCCGATCTGCCGACGCTGGACCCCTGGGTCAACCGCACCCCGTCCCCGGCCGAACGGTTCGTGTTCGAGCGCAACCCCTATTTCCACCGGGTCGATCCGGCCGGGCGGCAACTGCCCTATATCGACCGGGTGATCCTGCAAACCGCCAGTACCAGCATCATCCCGGTCAAGACCGGCGCGGGCGAAACCGATTTGCAGGCGCGCTATCTGATGTTCGACAATTATGCCTTCCTGAAACAATCGGCCGCCCAGCACAAGGCAGAGGTGTATCTGTGGCAAACCGGGCGCGGCGCGCATCTGGCGCTGTATCCGAATCTGACGGTGGCCGATCCGGTGTGGCGCAACCTGATGCGCGATGTGCGCTTCCGGCGGGCGCTGTCGCTGGGCATCAACCGGCGCGAGCTGAACCAGGTGGTGTTCTATGGCCTGGGCCTGGAAAGCATCAACACGGTGCTGCCGGAAAGCCCGCTTTACAGCGAAGGGCGGCGGCTGCGCTGGGCGCTGTACGATCCGATGGAGGCCAACCGGCTGCTGGACGAGATCGGCCTGAAACGCGAAGGGCGGACCGGCCCGCGCACTCTGCCCGACGGGCGGCCGCTGACCATCGTGGTCGAATCGGGCAGCGATGGGGCCGACCAGTCGGACGTGCTGCAGCTGATCAAGGATCACTGGGCGGATCTGGGCATCCGCCTGCTGACCAAGACCATGCAATCGGATGTGTTCCGCAACCGCCTGTTCGCCGGGGAAACCGTGATGTCGATCGGGCCGGGGGCGGAAAACGGGCTGGCGACCGCCGCCATGTCGCCCGCCGAATGGGCGCCGACCCAGCAGGTGCAGCAGCAATGGTCGCGCTGGGGCAATTTCACCGAAAGCAACGGCAAGGCCGGCGATGCAATCGATTTCGAACCGGCCGGGGCCTTGCTGTCGCTCTACAAGCAATGGCGGGCGACCACCGATACCGATATCCGCACCCGCATCTGGACCCAGATGCTGGACCGCCATGCCGACGAGGTGCTGACCATCGGGCTGGTGGCCGCCGTGCCGCAGCCGGTTTATGCCAAGCAGCATCTGCGCAACCTGCCGGCCAAGGGCATGTATAACTGGGAGCCGGGGGCGCATTTCGGGCGCTATCACCCCGACCGCTTCTGGCTTGATCTGCCGCAAAAGACCGTCGCCAAGAACTGAGAAGGGCCAAGGACGCAGCACCATGTTCATCTATCTGGCCCGGCGCATTCTGCTGATGCTGCCCACCCTGCTGGCGATCAGCGTCATCACCTTCGTGGTGATCCAGCTGCCCCCCGGCGATTACCTGACCACCTATATCGCTGAACTGCAAAGCCAGGGCGAAGCGGTGGATCAGGCCCGGATCGATTTTCTGCGCAAGCAATACGGCCTGGATCTGCCGCTGTACGAACAATATTTCGTCTGGCTGTGGGGCGTGCTTCAGGGCGATTTCGGCTGGTCGTTCGAGCATAACCTGCCGGTGACCGAAGTGGTGGGTGACCGGCTGACCCTGTCGATTTTGCTGTCCTTCACGACAGTGCTGTTCACCTGGATCGTGGCCTTTCCCATCGGTGTTTATTCCGCCACCCGCCGCTACAGCGTGGGCGACTATACGCTGACCTTCATCGGCTTCATCGGGCTGGCGACGCCGAATTTCCTGCTGGCGCTGATCGCCCTGTATCTGGCAAATGTCTGGTTCGGCATTTCCATCGGCGGCATGATGGACCCGGCCTATATCGGCCAGCCCTGGTCCTGGGGCAAGGCCTGGTCGGTGGTCGAGCATCTGATCGTGCCGACCATCGTGATCGGCACCTCGGGCACTGCGGGAATGATCCGCCGCCTGCGCGCCAATCTTCTGGACGAATTGCACAAACCCTATGTCACCACGGCGCGGGCCAAGGGGCTGACCGAACGCCGCCTGTTGTGGAAATACCCGATGCGCATGGCGTTAAACCCCTTCATTTCCGATATCGGCAACCTGCTGCCGCAGCTCGTTTCCGGCGCGACCATCGTTTCGGTCGTGCTGTCGCTGCCGACCACCGGGCCGATGCTGCTGTCGGCGCTGCAAAGCCAGGACATGTATCTGGCCGGCAGTTTCCTGTTGTTCCTGGCGGTGCTGACCGTGATCGGCGTGTTGATTTCCGATATCGCGCTGGCGCTGCTGGATCCGCGCATCCGCCTGTCCGGGGGGGCCACGGCATGACCAGCCGCCCGCCGCATTATGTTTCCGACGCCCCGTTCACCCCGGTCGATGACGATGTTTCCGCCGCCGAAGCCCAGGCAGCGCTGACCCCGCGCCGCCTGATGTGGCTGCGCTTCCGCCGCCACCGGCTGGCGGTGATTTCGGGGATTTTCCTGCTGCTGGCCTATGCCTCGACCCTGTTTACCGAATTTCTGGCCCCCTATGGCCTGAACAGCCGCAACAGCGAGTTCATTCTGGCCCCGCCCCAGGCGATCCATCTGTTCCACGAGGGGCGCTTCGTCGGCCCGTTCGTCTATGGCCTGGATTACCGGCTGAACCTGGACACGATGAAGCGCGAATACACGCCGGACCCGACCGATGTGCAGCCCTTGCGCTTTTTCTGCCGGGGGGAGCGGTATCGCTTCTGGGGCGCGATCGAAAGCGACCTGCATCTGGTGTGCGCCGCGCCCGGCGGCACGGCCTATTTCCTGGGCACCGACCGGCTGGGCCGGGACATGGTATCGCGGATTCTGTACGGCGCGCGCATTTCGCTGACCATCGGCCTGCTGGGCGTGACCATCAGCCTGGTGCTGGGCGTGGTGCTGGGCGGGATCGCCGGTTTCTATGGCGGGATGACCGACAGCATCATCCAGCGGGTGATCGAAATTCTGCGGTCGTTCCCGGAATTGCCGCTGTGGATGGCGCTGTCGGCGGCCTTGCCGGTCGATTGGTCGCCCTTGTGGATCTATTTCGGCATCACCGTGATCCTGGGCCTGCTGGACTGGACCGGCCTGGCCCGCGCCGTGCGCTCGAAGCTGATGAGCCTGCGCGAGGAAGATTTCTGCACTGCCGCCAAGCTGATGGGGGCAAGCCCGACGCGGATTGTCGGCCGCCATCTTTTGCCCAATTTTTCCAGCCATATCATTGCATCGGCCACCCTGTCCGTGCCGTCGATGATCCTGGGCGAAACCGCGCTCAGCTTCCTTGGCCTCGGTCTGCGGGCGCCGATCACAAGCTGGGGGGTATTGCTGGCGGAAGCGCAGAATATCAACGTGGTCGTGCTGTATCCCTGGCTTTTGCTTCCTGTCGTTCCAGTTGTTCTGGTGGTCCTAGCCTTCAACTTCCTGGGAGATGGATTGCGTGACGCAGCCGACCCCTACAGCTGAGGTTCTGTCTACCGCCCAGAGTAACCCCCGGATCGCGGCGCCCTATGATGCGTCGGCGGGGATGGTGCGGCGGCTGATCTGGTGGGCGCGCTGCTGGTTCAGCGGTGCGCGCATGCCCGTCACCCGCCTGCTGGTCTTGAGTTTCGGCAGCCTGACGGTGATCTCGGTCGCGCTGGTGCTGTGGCTTGCTCTGGGGGAGCTGCGGCGGGGTACCATCTCGCTGGCCAACGAGCGGGCGGACCGCATCCTGGCGCGGGTGGAACAGGTGACCCAGGACATCATCATGCCGGTGGACCGCACCATGCGCGTGTTCACCGATGGGGTGGCCGACGGCCGGATCGATGTGCTGGACCAGCGCCAACTGGAAACCGCGCTGTCGGGCGCCCTGTTTTCCAACCCGCAACTGACGGCGGTCGGGTTCGTCACCCCGGATCTCAAAGTGTTTCGCGTGGCGCGGGACGGCCAGCGGTTGGTGCAGGAAACCGTGGGCCGCATGTCGTCGCTGGAAGATTCGCTGCGCCGGGCGGCCACCAGCCGGCGGCCGGAATGGATCGCGCCGTTCTATAACCGCGCGCTGCGGCAGACCGTCCTTCAGGTCCGCTATCCGGTCTATGACGAAAATGACCGGCTGGCCGGGCTGCTGGTGCCGGTCATGGGCGTCGGCACGATTTCCAGCTATCTGACCGCCCTGTCGCAAAACACCGGACACACCGCCTTTATCCTGTACAACCGGGAATGGGTGCTGGCGCATCCCTATCTCGACACCGAATTCGATATGGGATCGACCGAACGCCCCTTGCCCCGGCTGGACGATCTGGCCGATCCGGTCCTGAGTTCGATCTGGCAGGAGCATCGGTCGGCCCTGCCAAAGCAGATTCTGGCCAATCAGGGGGTCGGCAAACAGGCCGATCTGCCCCAGGGGGAATTCTGGTTCCTATACCGCGATCTCCAGGTTGCGCCGGAGGTGTACTGGACGCTCGGCACCTATTTCGAAGGCACGCCGGTGGACCGGGAAATCCAGCGGTTGCGCGCCATCGCCATGGTCGGCATGGGCATCCTTTTGACCGCGCTGTTTCTGGCCGTGCTGGTGGGCAAGCGGGTCAGCCGCCCGATCCTGCATTTCGCCGAAGCGGCAGAGCGGGTGCGGCAAGGGGAACTTGATGCGCTACCGCCGCTGGCACGCACCCGGATCAAGGAATTCGATGTCGCCGCCCGCGCCTTTAACGAAATGGTCGCTGGGCTGAAGGACAGGGAACGGATCCGCGATCTGTTCGGCCGCTATGTCCCGAACGAAGTGGCGGATCGGCTGCTGCACGACCCCGCGCGCCTGTCGCTGGCGGGCGAACGGCGGGAGGTGAGCCTGATGTTCACCGATATTGCCGGGTTCACCAGCGTGTCGGAATCCCACGCGCCGGAAACCGTGTTTCCCCTGTTGAACCAATATCTGGAAGGGGTGTGCGGCCTGGTCGCCGGGCATGGCGGCATTGTGATCGATTTCATCGGCGATGCGGTGTTTGCGGTGTTCGGCGCACCGGAATCGCTGGACAATCATGCTGCATCGGCCCTTGCCGCCGCCCGCGCCATCGATGCCTTCGGCCGCCGCTTTGCCGAGGACCGCCAGCGGCAGAACATTCCCTGGGGCGTCACCCGCATCGGCATCAACAGCGGCACCGCCACGGTCGGCAATGTCGGGTCCGAAGCGCGGATGAAGTATGGCGTGACGGGCGATGTGGTAAACACCGCCTCGCGGCTGGAAGGGGCGAACAAGCTGTTCGGCACCTCCGTCATCGCCAGCGCGGCGACCGTCTCCGCAGTCAAGGATACGGCATGCCGCCCGCTGGGCCCAGTGATGCTGCGGGGGCGGAGCGAGCCAGTCACCGTCTATGAAATTCTGCCCGCCGATCCGGCCCCGGCAGAGCGGGAGCGGATTGCCCATTATTGCGCGGCCTTTACTGCCCCCGGCATCGATGCGCTGACCGACTATTGCGCCCGCCATCCGGGGGACAGCGCCGCTCGCACAGTTCTGACCGCCCGGCGGCAGGGCGAAATTCCCTTAGCTTAGACCCTTTGCGCAGGCATTATCGGCCTATCGGGCCAAGAGCATTATTGGGCTAAGAACAGGCGCCAGTTCGTGCCCTTGCCCAGGGTGGTCAGGCGGCAGCTGTCCATCAGGGTCCAGCCGGGGGAGGACAGTTCCTCCGCCACCTGGGCCAGGCAGCGCGCCGCGCCGCCCGATGCCTTTTCGTACATGGACACCACCATCACGCCGCCCGGGGCCAGCGCCCGGCGATAGCGGCGCAGTTCCGCCGCCGGATCGTCGGTGAAGAACAGCACTTCGTTGAACAGGATCGCATCGAACTGGCCATCGGGCTGAAACCCGGCCAGATCGGCGCAAACCAGATTGCCACCGGCCGGCAGGCCCTGGAATTTCGCCAGCGCCTCGGCCGAAATATCGACCCCGACATAGCGGGTCAGCGGCAGGCCGGCCAGATAGGGGATCAAGGCGCCATCGCCGCAGCCAATATCCAACAGGGAGGCAGGCTTCCCCCCCTGCGCCTGCATCAGATAGGACAGAACGATGCCATAGCGCGGCGCTTCCCGCAGGCGGTGCAGGAAATCCCACCGTCCGTCCCGATATTCCTGATCCCAGCGCGCTGCTTCCGACATCCCCACTCTCCCCTTCCCAAAAGATAAGGCGGGTGTACCCACCCGCCTTGGAGAGATCAAGCTGGATTGCAGATTTGGCCCGTTCAAGCGGCGTGTACCGCCACCCGTTCCACATGGTCCAGGGCATAAAGGCGCAACAGGGTGGACAGCGACGGGCCGGTCCGGTCCGCGACATCCATGGTCTCTGCCAGCCGCGTCACCACCTGTTCCAGGCTTTCGCCGCGACGGTCGGCGGTTTCATCGACCATCCGCCACAGGATCGGCTCCAGCCGGACAGTGACCGTGCGCTCCCCCAGGCGCAGACGACGGGCGATCGGGGTGATATCGGCAATCATGCGGCCACCTTTTCGGACTTGCGGCCCGGCACGGCCACACCCTCCGGGATGACCAGAACGGAATGATCGAAACCACCCCCGGCACGCACCGTCGCCAGGGTTTCGGCAGAGGTTTCAACCAGGCCGGCAACCGCGCGGGTATTGCCAATGTCGTGCACATCGCCGACGCGGCGGAACGGCCACCCGGCCCGGCGCAGGATGCGTTCCATGCGGATATCAGTCACGGTTACGATATCGGTCAGCCCCCAGGCCATGCCGAATTCGATCATGCCGGCGAACAATTCCCAGGTGGCAACCGCCAGCCCGCCCGCCGCCTTGGGCGCATCGGCCGGCAGATCGGAGGCGAACCGGCTGCTTTCCCAGATCACCGGGCTGGCCGGGGCCGGGCCATGGCACAGGACCGGAAAGACATCGCGCAGCATATTGGCGCCCATACTGGGCAGCAGCCGCACACATCCGGTCACCCGACCGGATTCATCAACCTGGATCAGATAATTCGGGTTATAACTGTCAAACTCATCAATTTCCATGTCATTACTGACAAGAACATCCCATTCAAGACGACCCTTGAATACTCTGCCCCGTAGTTTGTGCATTTCAACCAGAAGGCCCGCATACTGGTCAGCTACATCAGAAGTAATCAGATAGATCATCCTGCACCTCCATAGATTGTGCAGAATACATATCATCTTATGATTGAGCCGCGAACTATACGAAAGTAGGGTGACGACCCTAGCTAAATCAAAGGGTTAGGGGTTCGGCATAGCCGGATACTGCAAAGATGCGGAGAAATCCCGCAATATGCGGGTCATTCAATAGTGGGATTTACAGGAAGCGCTCGCCGTCCGCCCCGCAGCCGGCAGGGATGGCCGACGGAATCGCCGGGGACGGGTGGCCGGGTCTAGGGGTTCAGCAGACCCAGCATCATGGCACGGGCAACGCACTGGACCAGATTGACCGCATCCAGCTTTCGCTTGGCGTTCTCAACATGATAGACCGCCGTCGCCCGGCTGAGGCCCATGGCATCGGCCGCTTCGGCAATGCTTTTGCCGCGCGCGATCCACTCCAGACATTCGACTTCGCGTTCCGACAGTTTCACGCCGTTCAGGGCAACCGGTTCCAGCAGTTTGCGGCGGGCATGGGCGTGAAAATGCAGGCAGGCGATATGCAGCAGATCGCGATGCCGGGCAATCAGCCGTTCGAAGCTGCGCTCGGTCTCATTGGTCGCCAGGGTCAGCATGGCCGGCCGGCCGCGATTGTCGTGCACCGGCACCGTAAAGCCATAGGAAACGCCGAAACTGTCCGCTTCGTCGAACAGATCGCGGGCGACGCCGCGCAATCCCTTGCGGAAATTGCTGGTGCCCCAGGTGAACGGCATGATACCGCCTGCGCCATCCCGGATCACTGGATCGACCCGATCATACCGGCGCGAGATATAGGTCGTCACCCAGGAAGGATCGTAGTTGGAAACGTAGATCGGCTCGTTCCGCAGGTTGTTCCCCGGCGGATAGCCCAGATAGGCGAAATGCGGCAAACCGAAATTCTGCCCAGCGCGCGCCAGGGCCGCAGACAGGGCCTCGGAGGTGTCGGCTGCCGCAAGGTCGGACAGAAAGGTGGACAGAATGCTCATGTGCCGCGCCGTTGAACATCACCCGGATCAGGTTCGGGCCAGAATAACGAATACAATGTTATTTATCGGTTAATGGCGTATTCTCCACATGCAAAAAAATTACATATATTCATCCGCTGGTTGCGATAGTCTTTTTGTACTGGAGTATCACCCATGCCACAAACATCGCGCCAACGCATGACCGCGTCAACGCCTGGCCCAGGCGGCGGGCTGGCCGGCCTGTCGGCGGCGCATGACCTTGTTCTGGCGTTACGCAAAACGCCGCTGACCCTGCAGCAGAAACACTATCTGGAAGCGTTGCTGGACCTGCTGGTCCAGGCACAGCAGGAGGCGCAGGCGCTGATGCCCGCCGCCGGCGGGGGTGATTCGGACAGGCTGCGCACCAGCTTCGGCGATCTGCCGCTGATCGATCCGACCCTGATGCAGGAACTGCATCAGGTGCTGGGGGCCAACGGGGTGCGTTCGATGGTCAAGCAGTTCCTGGCAACGGCCGGCGACCTGGTGACCACGGCGGAAACGGCCGCGACCAACGGGGATCTGGATGGGCTGGGCCATGCCAGCCATTCCCTGGTCGGTGCCGCCGGGGCCGTCGGCCTGTCGCATCTGGCCCGCATCAGCCGCGACATCATGACTGCCCTGCGGTCCGACGATCCGGCCAAGGCGCTGCATCTGCTGGAAAGTCTGCGTCCTGTCTATGCGCACTCGGTCACCGCATTAACCGACCATCTGCGGACTGCGGAGTGAGCGCCATCCATTTTCGCGCTGGAAAATTGCAATAGTATAACATATGCCAACCCGATATCTCTCCGGTATCCGCACCACATGAGTTGTCCCATGGTCCCCCCCCAGAAACCCATCCCGTCCGTCGCCGTTTCCGCCCGACGCTCACAAGCGGCGGGCATCTGTCTGGCGCTGGCCTGTCTGGCTGCGGCACTGGCATTCCCCCGGCGTCCCGCTGCCGCCGAACCGGTGCCGGTGGTCGCCAGCTTTTCGATCCTGGGCGATATCACCCGGCAGATTGCCGGCAGCGCCGCACAGGTGAAAACGCTGGTCGGCCCGGATGCCGATGCCCATGTGTTCCAGCCAACCCCGGCCGATGCCCGCGCGGTTGGGGAGGCGAAGCTGCTGGTCAGCAACGGCCTGGGGTTTGATCGCTGGATCGATCGGCTGGCGAAATCCTCCAAAACCAAGGCGGTGCAGGTGGTGGCAACCAAGGGCCTGACCCCGCTGAAGGCCAAGGAAACCCATACCCACGGGCATGACCATGGCTCGGTCGATCCCCATGCCTGGCATGATCTGCGCCTGATCGAAACCTATGCCGCCAACATTGCGCAGGGGCTGATCCAGGTGGCGCCCGGCAGCCGGGCCGGGATCGAGGCACGGGCGGCGGACTATACCAGGCAGGCCCTGGCACTGGATGCCGATATCCGCAGCCGTCTGCAGGCGATCCCGGCCGATAAGCGCCGGGTCATCACCTCCCACGATGCCTTTGCCTATTTCGGCGCCGCCTATGGCGTCACCTTCCGCTCGGCCCAGGGCCTGTCCACCGATGGGGAGCCGTCGGCGAGGCAGGTTGCCGGCCTGATCCGGCAGATCCGCACGGAAAGAACCAAGGCCATTTTCGTTGAAAACATGAACGACCCACGCCTGGTGGAGCAGGTCGCCAAAGAGGCCGGTGCAACCGTGGGCGGCAAGCTCTATTCCGATGCCCTGTCCGCCCCCGGCGGGGAGGCGGCAACCTATCTGGATCTGATGAGGCGCAACGCCGACCGGCTGATCGCCGCCATGCAGGCGAACTGACCCGCCGCGCGGGAAATCTGGAAACCGGCCGGCATCCTGCCTATAGCTATAGGCGGATCAAAAAAAGTGGCGGGGATGGTCTGGATGGGAAATCGAATGACGATGCGGGCCGCATGCATCGCGTGCGCGGCGCTGTTGCTGGCGGCCCTGGCGGCGCTTCGCCCGGCGGCAGCGCACCCCCATGTGTTCATCGAAAACAATTTCGAGATTCTCTATGACCAGCGCGGCCTGTTCGGGGTCGAGATCGTCTGGCGCTGGGATGAGATTTACTCCGCCCCCTGGATCGAAGCGCATGACGCCAACCGCAATGGCCGGTTCGAGGCAGAGGAAGTGAAGGCGTTTCTGGCCCAGGAAGTGGCCGATCCGCAGAATTTCCGCCTGTTCGTCTTTCTGCGTCAGGGGCCGGTGCGGCACGAGTTCGACCGGGTGAGCAACATGAGCGTCGCAATCGACGGCAAGCAGGTTGTCTATCGCTTCCGCGTGCTGTTCAAAGCGCCGCTGGATACAGATGCCGCCATGCGCGGCTTCACCCTGGGGGCCTATGATCCCGAATGGTATATCGATGTCTCGTTCCGCGCAGGGCAGCCGCCCGCCACCCTGTCCGGCGCGCCGCCGGGCTGCAAAGCGGTAGAGACGACCGACGATGACAACCGCATTTTCAGCGGCCTGATTTCCCCGCCGATTGTGAAGGTCACATGCGCCACCTCCTAACCCGGTTATTCCCCGCCTGTCGTGCCGTGTGTCTGTGTGTGGGGCTGATGCTGGCCAGCCTGGCCACCCCCGGCCCGGCGGCCGCGCAATCGGCAGACCCGTTCAATCGCAGCGCGCCCCAGCAAAGCCAGCCTGCGCAAGTTCAGCCCGAAACACCCGCGCCACAGGCGCTTGGTTTGCTGGATCGCTGGTCGCGCTGGATCGCCGTAACCCAGCGCGCAGCGTCGGCCGAATTGCGGGCAGCGATGGCCGCGATCCGCGATAGCAGCAGCCCACTGCCCTATCTGATCGGCATGGGTATCGGCTTCCTGTATGGCGCTTTCCATGCCGCCGGGCCGGGCCATGGCAAGGCGGTGGTGATCTCCTACTTCCTGTCGCGCAGCGCCCGGATTCCCTATGGCCTGTGGATGGGGGTGCGGATTGCCGCCACCCATGTGGCTTCGGCCGTGCTGCTGGTCGGGCTGGTGGTGGTCGCCTTCGGCGGCACGCTGCCCGCCGATGTGGAAAACATGGCCGTAGTACGGATCATCAGCTATCTGGCGATTGCGACGCTGGGGGCGTGGATGCTGGCCCGCACAGTAACCGCCCTGCGCCGGGGACAACGGGTAGACGCCTGCTGCGACCATGCGCACGGGCATGCGCCCGGGCATACGCATGACCATCATCACCACGACCATCATCACCACGACCATCATCACCACGACCATGGCGAGGCCAATCAGGGCCAAAGCCGCCTGGCGGCCTTGATCGTCGGCGCGGTGCCGTGCACGGGCGCGGTTCTGGTGCTACTGTTTTCCGTGGCCAACGGCATGCCGCTGGCCGGGCTTCTGGTGGTGATTGCGATCGGCGTCGGTATGGCGGCAACCATGGCCGTGCTGGGGCTGGCCGCCATTCTGGCCCGGCACCGGGTGGAACGCTGGGCACAAAGCCGCCCGCGCCAATCCTGGATCACCACCGCGCTGGATATCGCCGGACCCGCCTTTATCTTCCTGTTAGGCACGTCCCTGACGGTATTGACACTCTAGCCCCTACCCAGCGGCCCCTTTTCAGCCGACAGGGCGGGATGCAGCGCGGCCATCCGGTCGGCCACGTCCGCATCCATGGGCCGCCCGGTGCTGCGCAGCCCGGCAATGGCGCCCGCCGCATCCTCGGCCGTGCGGTTCTGGCCCATCTTGCGCTTGCCCTCCAGCCGCTGCACCGGCAGGGCGAAGGTGACAATGCCGCGCACCTGCCGCGCCAGATAGTCGGCCTCCAGGGCCATCGGCCGCCATTCGGGTTCATAGTCCGCCGACAGGCGCTGAAGCAGGGTCACTGCCTGCGCGTCATCCTCGATCACATGGGGGCGGCCGATTGCGTGCACCGCTTCATAGTTCCAGGTCGGAACATTGGGCGTGCTGCGGTACCAGAGCGGCGAGATATAGGCATGGGGGCCATGGAAGATCGCCAGCGCCGGCCGGGTGCCGTCGAACATCTGCCATTGCGGGTTGCTGCGGGCCAGATGGCCGTAGAGCCAGGGCTGGCCATCCGGCCCCTCCGGCTCCAGATGCAGGGGGATATGGCCCGCTTCCGGCACGCCATCGTCACCGACTGTCACCAAGGTGGCGAAACCGTTGGCGCGGATAAAGGCAATCTGCTCGGCCCGGTCGGCCATGGCGAACAGTTTGGGCACATACATCAGGGCAAATCCTTGATCCAGGCCAAGGCATCGCGGAACAGGTCGGTATCCGCGCGCCCCAGCCATTCGAATGCGACCATATCGGTCGTCACCGGAACGATTCCGGCAGCCGCCATCCGGCGCAGCGCAATCTCGGCATCGAGCGAGCGGCGCGCGGCAATCGCATCGGCCACGACATAGACCGCCGCCCCCCGTGCCCGCAGGCCCAGCGCGGTCTGCAACACGCAGATATGCGCCTCTGCCCCGCACAGCACGATCTGCCGCGCGTCGGGCAGCAGGATATCCGGCGCCCCTGCCTCGGCCGTGGCATCGAAATGGGTCTTGTGCAGAATCGCACCGGCCGGTAACGGGGCGCGCAGCGATGGCACCAGCGGCCCGATCCGCGCCGGCATATGTTCGGTTGCAACGCATGGCACGAACAGGCTGGCCGCCAGGCGCGCCAGTAGCTCCATCCGGCGCAGCGCCCGGCCATCGGGATCGACGGCCGGCATCAGCCGTTCCTGGGCATCGACGATCAGCAGCCGGCTGGTTGCCGCAGAGAGCATGCCGCTACCCATGGGCGGCCCGCAGCGCCTGATCCAGATCGGCAAACAGATCCTCCACCGATTCCAGCCCAGCGGACAGACGCAGCAGATCGGCCGGAACCGGGGTGCCCGGCCCTTCGATGGAGGCGCGATGTTCGATCAGGCTTTCCACCCCGCCGAAGGAGGTGGCACGCTTCCACAGGCCAACCCTGGCCGCCGTGGCAATCGCCGCCGCTTCGCCGCCGCGCACCCGGATCGACAGCATGCCGCCGAATCCGCCGGTACAAAGTCGCTGGGCCAAGGCCCGGTCGGGGGAGCCTGGCAGGCCGGGATACAGAACCTCTGCCACCATCGGATGCCCGGCCAGCCGCTGGGCCAGGGTCATGGCGGCCCGGCTGGCGGCCTCTACCCGCACGGCCAGGGTACGATGCCGCGCATCAGCAGCCAGGCCTCAAACGGCCCCAGCACCGCGCCTATAGCCGCTCGTGTCGCCACGATACGTTGCCAGAACGCATCGTCCCGCGCGGTGGTCAGGCTGCCCGCGATCACATCGGAATGGCCGTTCAGATATTTCGTCGCCGCGTGCATGACGATATCGGCCCCATGTTCGATCGGGCGGCACAGAATGGGCGTCGCCGCCGTGGAATCGACCGCCAGCAGCGCTCCGATGCCATGGGCCAGATCGGCCAGCGACGGCAGGTCGGCCAGCCGCCAGGTCGGGTTGGCCGGGCTTTCCGCCCAGATCAGCCGGGTCTGGCCGGGGCGCAACGCGGCGGCAACTGTGGCAAGGTCGGTCATATCGACAAAGGTGACCTGCAGGCCCCAGTCGGTCGCCGGGCCCAGCAGCCAGTTGCGCAGCGACCAATACATGACCTGCGGGGCAATCACATGGTCGCCGGGGCGGAGCGAGAGGAACACCGCCGTCGCCGCCGCCATGCCCGATGCGAACAACAGCGTCGCCGCCCCGCGCTCCAGCCGGGTCAGAAGCGCCTCCGGTTGGTCATAGGTAGGGTTATGCGGGCGGGAATAGACCCGGCCGCTGCGATACTGGTTATCCGGATCGCGCAGATAGGTGGTGGCCGGGTGCAGGGGCGGCACGATTGCACGGGTTGCTTCGTCCACCCAGCCCAGGCCCTGGGCGATATCCGTCCTGGGATCTAATCTGGCATCGAATCTGGGATCGAACGGCCCGCCCGGGCCATCGGCATGACTCATGGTTGGCTCCAACAGGTTTGCCCCGGTTACCCTCACTCGTGTCCTGATCGCGCCCGATTTGCGCAGGCGACGCAAGCGAACAATTGCAACGGCGACAATCTTGTTTGAAATCAGTGTGGAAACAGTGCCCCATTTACCCCGAAAATAGTCAGATAATCGCTGAAAACCCTATGATTTCGCAGTCTTGCCAGTGGGGAAAATGCGGGTTAAGTTATCAATGGGGGATGGCGTATCGTGTGGAGGGAAAATCGGGGCCCCGGCATCCGGAATTCCCGATCCACCGGCGTCATGTTCGGTTGGCTGGCCAGACGGACCTTCCCTTGCCTGCATCGCCGGCGTGGTGAACGAAACGCGCGGCCGGGCGGCAGGACGGGGCGGTTCCTCTTGCGGGTTTGGCCGCCGTAGGGTGCGCATGGAAGGCAGGGTCTTGCGCGTCACCAATCTCTCGACCCAGCCGGTTGGTAACTAGGACGATGTCGCTTTGGCGGAAACGGGCGACGGAGAGACGTAGGAGTATACAGGTTCATGATGCGCAGAGGTTCCTTCCCCCAGTCGCAGCGCCCGATGGCGCCGACGGAAACGATCAGCGGTGCCGTGACGTGGTTTTCGACCAGCAAGGGCTTCGGCTTCATCAAACCGGCGGACGGGTCTGAAGATATTTTCGTCCATGTGTCGGTCGTGCAGCGCGCCGGGCTGGACCAGTTGCGCGAAGGTGCGACGGTCAGCTGCGAGGTTGCGCCCGGTAAGAAGGGCCGTCAGGTCACCCGCCTGCTGGAGATCGACGATAGCACGGCCACCAGCGCCCCGTCGGGCGGTGGTTACGGCCAGGGCGAGGATGAAGGCGGCTTCCGCCCCCGGCGCGAGCGCGGTGGCTTCGGGGAGCGTGGCGGCTTTGGAGGAGAGCGCGGCGGTTATGGTGACCGCGACCGCGGCGGTTATGGCGGCGGTGGCGGCCGATTCGGTGGTGGCCGTGACTCCTACGAGGATAGCTATTCCGGCCCGGCGGGCGAACCCGGCGAAGGCACCATCAAGTGGTTCAACGCCACCAAGGGCTTTGGCTTCATCACCCCGGATTCCGGCGGCAAAGATGTGTTCCTGCATGCCAGCGTGGTGCGCCGCGCCGGCCTGATCGATGTGCAGCCGGGCCAGCGCGTCCGCTTCACCTCGATTGAACGGGATAAGGGCCCGGAAGCCCGCACCCTGGACGTGTCGGAATAACACCCGTCCCGATCCGTTTTCGAATGAACCCCGCCGCTGATCCCGGCGGGGTTTGTTTTTACCCGATCGAGTTTTTTTGGCCGTGCACAACGCGCTCTGGTATAGCGTGGCTTCACTGTTCGGCTTGGTAGAGGGTTTCGCCGCAATGTCCCGCCTGTTGACCCGCGCCCTGGCTCTGGGGGCGATGCTTCTGCTGCCCGCAACCGTTCTGGCGCAGGGCACCCCGACCGCCCCCGCTTCCACTTCAGCCCCCTCCCCGGCCGCCACTCCGGCCATGACGCCCTTGCAGGCCGATGGGCCGGAACTCTATCCGGGGGAACGCGCCCTGGCCGAGGCTGCGGTGAAAGAAGGGCTGATCGTCGCCACCAACACCGCCCTGGGCTGGGCCAACTGGGGCGCGGTGGCGAAAGCCTTTGGCGAGCGGTATCCGGGCCTGACGCTGGTGCATAACGATATCGGCTCCACCGGTGCCGTGACCATGCTGGACCGCCAGCGGGACCGGCCGATTGCCGACACCGTCTATTACTTCACGCTGGTGGCACTGGATGCCGCCAGCCGCGGGGTGCTGGCGCCGCATCGGCCGCTGAATATCGACCGGATCGCCAGCAGCCTGCATGACGGCGATGGCCTGTGGTCGGCCGTGCATCACCTGCCGGTCGCCTTCATCGTCAATCGCAAGCTGGTGAAAAGCCTTCCGCGCAGCTGGGCCGATCTGCGCAAGCCCGACTATAAGGGCCAGATCGTCTATTTCGATCCGGTCGGCACCAGCGTCGGCATGATCACCGTGCTGGCCGCCAACCATGCGGCAGGCGGAACCTTGAGTTCGGTGCGCCCGGGGATCGACTATTTCGCCCAGTTGCACCGGTCCGGCAATGTGAAATCGGTTGAAAGCGCCAGCCCCTATGCCCGCTTCCTGAAGGGGGAAATCCCCATCTGGATCAGCTTTGAAATGGATGGGCTGCGTGCGCGCACGGTCGATGGGTTCGACGATGTGGAGGTGATCCTGCCCAGCGATGGCACGGCCACCGCCGCCTATGCCATGAGCCTGGTCAAAGGGGCGCGGAACGAGGCCGGGGGCAAGCTGTGGTACAATTTCGTTCTGTCGGAACCGGCCCAACGCCTGTTCGCCGACGGGCATGTGCGCCCGGCGGTGACTGCCCTCAGCCTGCCGCAGGATGTGGCTGCGCGCCTGCCCACCCTGCCCCGGCTGGATATTCCGGATCCGCTGCGCGCCACCCTGCGCAAGACCGATATCGACCGCGCCTGGCCCACGATCCTGACGGGCGGCATGCCCTAACCCGCTGCCCACTGTCCACAGCCCGGCAGAAGGGCCGATCAACGGATCGCTTGCCAGGCGGCGCAAACTGCCCTTATATAGATACACCATTTCGGTGCATCAAACCGGCGCGAGGGCCTTCCTCCGCCGGTTTTTTCTTGTCCGAAGGGGGCATTTGCCATGGAAGATTTTGCCTTACCCGTTGATAATTCAACCGATTTTATTGGCCGCGTGTTCGCCCGCACCTCCGAACACGACGTCTCGGTGGCCAATCTGCTCACCCCAGCCAAACTGGTGCAAACCGATCCCGGCCAGGCGACCCAGACCGTCCAGGCCGAACTTTACGCCCAGGAATTCAAGAACGGGATGGCGTTGATTGAGCCCTATGGCTTCACCAGCGCGCCGCTGCCGGGGGCGACCGCGTTGGGCGCCTTCATCGGCGGACGGCGGGAGGACGGGATTGCCCTGCTGCCGCATGATCCGCGCTATCGGCCGACCAATCTGCAACCGGGCGAAGTGTGCCTCTACAACCGCGCCGATGCAGAGGGCAGCGCCTGCCGGATTCACCTGATGGCCGATGGCAGTATCGAAATTGCCGTGCCAGACGGCACCGCCACCCTGTCAGCCGATGTCAACCCGGCCGATCTTATCCCGGCTGAGGAGCGGGAGGGCGCATGAGCCAGGTCATCTCGCGCCGCCGGGTTGCCCGTCTGGGCGATCCGGCCTTTTGCCCCCGGCATGGCAGCGTGCGCATCGTCAGCGGCCAAGCCGAATTCCGCATCAACGGCCACCCCGTTGCCCGTCAGGGCGACCGGCTGAGCTGCGGGGCGATCATCACCAGCGGCGCGGCCCATGCCCGCATCAATGGTCGGCCAATCGCCCGCGCAGGCGACAGCCACAGCCATGGCGGCGTGCTGCTGGACGGCACCGCCCGCTGCTTCATCACCGGCTATGGCCCCGCCTTCGCGGGCCAAGGCTTCACCCAATTGACGGTTGGCGGAGAACATTGGGAAGCCCCCTCAAACGAGGTCTGCAAATGACACTTCCCATACAATAATATTCCGCGACGTATACCCCATGAAGTATTTGCCTCACAGGGTACTAACAATCAAAATATAAGGACTTATCAGAGCCATTATCTGAGCATCACTTTTTCAGAGACTCGACCCCATGCAGATCCACACTCGAAGCGCCTGCCTGATCCTCGCCCTATGCGTTGCGATGGTCCTGTCTGCCTGTTCTGGTCCCGATTCTGCAAAAGGTGCTGCTCAAATGGTCTCTCCCTTTACTCTGGATGCGCTGAAGCGCCGGTCGCTGGCGGCGATCGATCGAAATAAAGTTCCGCTGGAAACGGCGCAATCCTTTCCAATCCCCACCTTCTGGCGCGGTGCGCGCACGGTGGGGCTGGCCTTTGTCTATGATCAGGAACGCTATATGGATGGCGGGTTCGCTGTCGGCGATCCGATCTGGTTCAATGTGGTCGATGTCATGACCGGGGAGGTTCTGGTCAATAAAGTGCCGGAAAAAGGCGATACACCGAACGAATATTTTTTCCTGCAATATCCTTGGATTCCGACCCAGAAATCTGCACGGTCGGACGAAATCCTCCAGTATCGGGTTCAGGATACGGTTGTGATTGAACAGAGCTTTGATCTTCTGCTGAAAAATCCGGATTTCATTCGCAATCCGAAATTCTTTCATGAAACCAATCCAGCCACTGACCCCGATAGTGAAGAAGTTATTTTCGCCCTCGCTTATTTCCGACAGCTCCGTCAAAGCCATGCCTTAGATGGACTAAACCCGGATTTATTTGGCTGGCGATCTAATACGCTCAAACATTCACAACCAACTTATTTCCAGAAATATTTACACTCTGTACAGGCTCATTTCGGACGCCGCCTCGAACCCTTCACTCCGCCACCAGCGCCAACCGAACCGCCGCCAAAGATTCGGGTGCAGCCATGAGGGGGTGGGTGAGGATGTAAACCCTGGCAGGCCAGGGGCCATGGATAGTTAAAGTGTATCGATGCCGGTCTTCAGGCGAGTGAGCAAAACGGCCCCGGCTGCGCGAATACTGGCGGCATACTCTGCCCGCTGGGCCGCATCGACCGGGGCCGCCGGATCGGCCAGCAGGTCTGCAAAGCCCAGAATTGCGGTCAATGGCGTGCGAAACTGGTGCGAGACCTGGGCGGCGAAGCGGATACGGGCGGCGTGAGCCGCGTCAAGCTGGTGGCGTGCTTCCTGAAGCTGTATGCGCAGGCGGGCGGCCTCCACCGCCGCCCGGTGCGACCGCAGCGCATCTTCCACCATGCGGGCCAGCAGGCGCAAATGGGCCAGCTGATCGGGACTGAAGCGCCGCGGCACCGTATCGATCACGCACAAGGTGCCAAGACGAAACCCATCCAGGATCAAGGGGGAACCGGCATAGGCGCGGATCGCCGGGGCCGACGTGACCAGCGGGTTGCTGCAGAAGCGGGCATCGACCGCCGCATCCTCAACCACGAAAACATCGTCGCCCAGAATGGCCCAGCCGCAAAATGCCTGATCACGGGGCGTCTGCCTTACGGTCAGGCCGCGGTGCGATTTGAACCATTGCCGGGTTTCGTCAATCAGGGACACCAGCGCAATCGGCGCCTGCAACAGATCCGCCGCCAGATCGGTAAACCGGTCGAACCGGGGATCGGGCGGAGTATCCAGAATGGAATGATCGCGCAGCACGGCCAGCCGATCAGCCTCGTCACGCGGCAACGGCGCGCCGGGCCGCGACCCCACGCCCCCCCACACCAGAAGCGCTCACCCTAGGAGCGCCCACCACTTCGGAGCCGATCATCACGCCCCCTCTCTGCTTCTGGACGCCGGGGCAAAGACCACCAACGCTCCATACTAATCGGCGCACCGGCAAACTACAATGATAGGTTGCTTATGTTTTTAGAATAAATCCGTTTATGCGATATTTCCGACTGCAAGGCGGCGCTACATATCGCCGCATCCGATTATCGCGCGAGATAACTCTCTACCCTCGATTCATGCATAGTGCCATTCCATCAAAAGCCCATTAATATACTTTAAGAATATTGGAAATTTCTCTAAATACAATGGTATGGTTCTGATGTTGTCTCAGATCAATCGGCAACTCCCTGAAAAAGGAAATAGATGATGATTGCCAACTGGATACAACGCCTTTCCGCAAAAATGGCATTTATGCTTCTGATGTTTGCAATTTTATCTATCTCCTCTGGTGTCATGACCACACAATTGCTGGGGGATTTAGTAAAAAGCTCTGCAATCACCCGGCACACCTATGATGTTCTGGATACGGTTTCAGTGCTGCGCGAGGAAATGCTGAACGCCGAAACCGGCCTGCGCGGCTATCTGATCACCCGGCAGGACAGCGCCCTGAACCCTTTCCGCCAGGGGGAGACGCGCTATCGGGAAACACTGGATCGCGCCATTGCCTTGACCGCCGACAACCCGGCGCAGCAGCAGCGCCTGCGCGAAGCGGGAGCGGTGGCAGAGGAGTGGTTCCGCAGTTTTGCAACCCCGGTCCTGACCCTTTCGGCCAACCCGGCCCAATTCAATCAGGCAATGGAAATTGCCGGATCCGGCAAAGGCAAGGCAATTTTCGATCGGTTCCGGACCGAGATAGCCGAAGTTGAACAGGTTGAGCGCAATCTGCTTGCCGCGCGCGCCGGGGAATATGCCACCATCAGTGACATGGCGCAAACGGTGGCATTGGCCGCTGCCGCCCTGTCGGTTATTGCAGCGATTCTGGCCGCTTGGTATGGCAACCGGGCGATCACCCGACCGGTTATCGCCATGACCGCCGCGATGCAGCGCCTCAGCCAGCGGGACTATAGCGCCGACATTCCCGGCGCCGCCCGCCGCGATGAAATGGGCGAAATGGCGCGCGCTGTCACAGTGTTCCGGGATTCGATGCAGGCGGCAGATCGGCTGGTTGCCGAACAGGAAGCCGCCCGCGCTGCCGAAGATGCCCGGCGCGCACGCCTGGAAACCCTGACCCGCAGCTTCCTGGGCGGGATCGATGGCATTGTTAGCGCGCTGGGCACCGCCTCGGTTCATGTGCGCGGCAACGCGCAAACGCTGGCCGGTACAGCGGAACAGACAACGGCGCAGGCTGCCGCTGTCGCAGCGGCAACCGAACAGGCCACCAGCAATGTGCAGACGGTGGCGACAGCGGCAGAGGAACTGTCGGCCTCGATCCAGGAAATCGCCCGCCGCACCGAAGATGCAACCTCTGTCGCCCGCCGTGCGGTGGATGAGGCCGACGCCACCAACGAGATGGTGCAAGGCTTGCTGACCGCCGCCCAGCGGATTGGCGAGATTGTCGACCTGATCCAGAACATCGCCAATCAGACCAACCTGCTGGCGCTGAACGCCACTATCGAAGCCGCGCGCGCCGGGGATGCGGGCAAAGGGTTCGCCGTGGTGGCAAGCGAGGTGAAATCCCTGGCCAACCAAACCGCCAAGGCGACCGACGATATCCAGACGCAAATTCAAACCGTGCAATCGGAAACCGAACGCGCGGTTGCGGCCATCAGCCGGATTTCCGGCACCATCCGCCATATCAGCGAAATGACCACATCGGTTGCGACCGCCGTGGAAGAACAGGGTGCCGCCACCCAGGAAATCGCCCGCAACGTCGCCCAGGCCGCCAATGGGACAGAGGAAGTGAACCGCAACATCGTCGGCGTTTCCGCCGCCGCCACCGAAACCGGCCGCGCCGCCACCGACATGCTCTCCGCCTCCGCCGACCTGGAACGCCAGGCCGACGCACTGAAGCGCCACGTCGATACCTACGTCAAAGACGCCAGCGCCGCTTAGGCGCTGGCTTCCTCTCTTTAAAAGTGTAAAAGCCCCTGCCCCTAATAGGCCTGGGATCCATAAAAGGCTTCCGTTTGTGGTGGCACTCTGATTCAAGGCCCCCGAAGGGAGACCGATGATGGATCAGGTTTATTTCTGGCTGAGTGATGCGCAATCCTTGCGACTTGAGCCCCTGTTGCCGGCGGATACACGGGGTAAGCCGCGGGTGGATGACCGGCAGGTGATCAGTGGGATCATCCACATGCCGATCTCGGGCTGCCGGTGGAAGGATGCTCCTGTCATCTATGGGCCGCGCAAGACCCTTTACAACCAGTTCCAGCGTTGGGCGCCAAGGGTGTATGGGCTGAGCATTGGTCGGCGCAGCCCCCTGCCGAACTTCTGATCGATAGTTCGGCCGTGTGGGCGCACCGCTGCGCCTCGAGCGGAAAAGGGGCGCGCACAACCAGGGGCTCGACGAATCTCGTGGCGGGCGGACGACGAAAATCCACGCACTGACCGACACCGCCTGCCGCCCAGTCGTCTTACTGCTGACCGGTAGACAGGTCAGCCGACTGCACCGCTGCTGACAAGCTGCTGCACCATCTGACGACCGCCGATCTGGTGAATGGCGACGAAGGCTATGACAGCAATGCCGTTCACCTTCGGCGGGGCCAAGGGCCCCGCCGAAGGTGAACCGCCGCTGGAAAAACTGCTTCTCGCCATACCTTTACTGCAGTCGTAATGCCATTGAGCACATGTTCAAGCGGCTTAAGGACCTCCAGCGCATCGCCACCAGGTACGACCGCCTGGCAGTCAACTTCCTCGCCGCCGTTCAGATCGCCGCTATCGTCAGTTACTGGTTATGAGTCTCAGCCCAGTAAATTTATGATCCCGACATTCTTTGTTGGGAAAAGAGGCTGAAAGCTCAAGCGGTGCCACCCTCGTAATGGATGACCTTTCCTCTTGGAGTTGGAGCTATATTGACAGCAGCTTCCTCTGCCAAGTTATGCATGTGATCAAGTGTAATTTGGGCGATTAGATTGAAGAAACCTTTCGGTCCACCACATAATTTCACACGGCGATTAAATGCAGCACATCCATAGAGAGTTCGGCCATCTGGCATCTTGAGCGATTTGAAAAAGGGGTCGTAATTCATATTCCGATCCTATCGCGAGTGCTTAATCTGAGAGACTCGTCCTTCCGAGATGTTATATTTTGCGGCAACTTCTCGACCAGACAAACCAGCTTCCAGATCTGACTTGATTGATTGGTTCCGTAACTCTTGAACTTTTTCCTCAAGAGCTGCGATATCCCGGCCCTGGCTAGCAATAATTTTCTGATGTCGGTCGACTTGCGATTGCATGGCTTCCTGCGCCTTGGCAAGCGAAGCGATTGCTGCCGCGATGTGCTTAGTGGTCGATCTAGTCATTTTACCCCCTTGTAAACATTTGAGTTTTTGGCATAAGGGCTTAACTAGCCCTAAACACTAGATTAAGTTATCTGACCTTCCAGAAGGGTTGTCAAGTGTATTGTATGGTCCGCTTGCAGGGGGGGGGGGGGGGGGGGAATAACAAGCCACAAATTTTCTTCTTGCGCCGCGCAGTGATTCAACGATTCCCTTCAGCCAAGGAATTTGCTGATATCTCCATGATGGTAGAGTTGACGGATCACGAATGATCAAGTCGTTGCTTACGACAAGCCAGATGGATGTTTTTCTGCGGTCGAGGTTCCGGAGTGCTACAGGGGTCGCTATTCCACTGAAAGCAGCATGGGCACCGCCGAAACATCCACCGCGCGCGCTGCATGCCACGCATCACAGACCCCCTGCATCACGATCCAGAACAGCGAGGCCGATACGCCGCCGATCGCTTCGATCGAGGCGCTGTTGCAGGTGCTCAAGTCTAGCAAATAGGTTGGGGAAGCCAATGGGCGCTGTCATCACAGCGATAGCGCCACATTCCATCGCATCAACCCAGAAAAACCAAAAACTCGGCCGCAGGGGCCGGGCTTTTGGGGAAATGGTGGGTGCACAAGGACTCGAACCTTGGACCCGCTGATTAAGAGTCAGCTGCTCTACCAACTGAGCTATGCACCCGCAGGGTCGAGGCCCGGTGTATAAAGAAGCGCGGGCGGTTTGTGAAGGGGAAAAATGCAGGGCGCGGGCGATTCTCGCCCGCCCAAACGCCCACCTGATCGCCCGCCTACTCGTCCGACAGGCTGGTGCGGCCCATGCGTTGGTCGCGGTGGATCCAGACGCTCATCAGGATGCCGAAGGCCAGCATGGTGACCAGCATCGACGATCCGCCATAGGACACCATGGGCAGCGGCACGCCCTTGGCCGGAATCAACCCCATCACCATGGCGCAGTTGATGAATACCGACAGGAACAGGTTGGTGCCGATGCCGATGGCGACCAGCCGCCCGAACTGGCTGGCCGAAGCAAAGCCGATCACGAAGGCATAGAGGATGACCAGCAGATACAGGCCCAGCAACAGCAGGGCGCCAACCATGCCGAATTCTTCCGCCAGCATGGTGAAAATGAAGTCGGTCTGCATTTCGGGCAGGAAATCCAGATGGCTTTGCGTGCCCAGCATATAGCCCTTGCCCAGCACGCCGCCCGATCCCAGCGCGATCTTGGACTGGATGATGTGGTACCCGGCCCCCAGCGGGTCGCGCGTCGGGTCCAGGAAGGTCAGGATGCGTTCCTTCTGATAGTCGCGCAGCAGCGACCAGGCGACCGGGGCCGCCGCCGCTGCCGCCAGCCCGGCCAGGGCGAATTTCCACCAGCGCATCCCCGCCAGCCACAAGATCGCCGCGCCGACCATGATCAGCATCAGCGCCGATCCCAGATCGGGCTGCTTGGCCACCAGGGCCACCGGCGCCGCGATCAGGACGAACCCGGGCAACAGCAGCAGCGGATTGCCCATCCGTTCCAGCTGGACGCCGTGGAAATAGCGGGCCAGCACCAGGATCAGCGCCACCTTCATCAATTCCGACGGCTGGAGCTGGATCACCTTCAGGTCCAGCCAGCGCTGCGCGCCCATGCCGACCTTGCCCTGAACCTCCACCACCACCAGCATGATCAGCACCAGCCCATAGAAGGCATAGGCCCAGCGCATCATCACGCGGATATCGATCAGGGCGACGGTGAGCATCAGCACCAGGCCGACGCCGAAGCGCACCATCTGGCGCAGCGCCCATGGCTCCAGATTGCCGCCCGCCGCAGAATAGAGCATCAGGAACCCGGCGCCGGCCAGCAGGGTCAACAGGAATACCAGGCCCCAGTTGATCTGCCACAGCTTTTGCCCCAGCGACATGTCGCGCCGCCCGGATCCTAAGCCCCCGGAACCCAGCCCTGCGGAACCCAGGCCGCCTGACCTCAAACCACCCGTTGCGCCAAGGCCGAGACCGCTCATCCGCCTATCCCCCCGGTGTTGGGCCGCGTGGGTGCTGCCGTACCGTCGGCCACCGTGTTGGCACGGTCCAGCGCCTGCATGCGCTTTTGCGTTTCCAGCAGAATGTCGCGCGCTATGGGGGCCGCCACCGCGCTACCGCCGCCGCCATGTTCCACCACCACCGAACAGGCGAAGCGCGGCGCATGGGCCGGGGCATAGCCGACGAACAGCGCATGATCGCGCTGTTTCCAGGGCAGATCCTCGTTCTTGCGCACGCCCTTTTCGCGTTCGGCCATGGTGATGATGCGCACCTGGGCGGTGCCGGTCTTGCCCGCCATTTCGAACCCGGGTTCGGTAATGCGGGAACGGAAGGCCGTGCCGCGATCCATGTTGGTCACCGCCGCCATGCCGCGCAGCACCGCCGCCAGATGCTCCTGCTTGATGCCGAGCGACGGATAGGGCGGGTGCAGCCGGTCATTCGGCACCTTGCCGCCAATCCGGCGCGTCAGATGCGGGATGACGCCGAACCCGCCATTGGCCAGACGCGCGGTCATGGTCGCCAGCTGCATCGGTGTCGCCAGAATCATTCCCTGGCCGATTCCGGCATTCAGGGTTTCCCCCTGCGGCCAGCCGTGGCCCCGGCGGCGCTGATACCAGGCGCGGGTTGGGATCAGCCCCGGCTTTTCGCCCGGCAGATCGACGCCCAGCACCTCTCCCAGGCCCAGGCGGCGGGACATGTCGGCGATCCGGTCGATCCCGGTGCGGCGGGCCACTTCATAGAAATAGACATCGCAGGATAACGCCAATGCATCGGTCAGGGAGACACCGCCATGCCCGCCCTTGTATTTCCAGCAATGGAACAACCGCCCGCCGAATTCCATATGGCCGGGGCAGCTGACCACCGTGGCGGGGGTAATTGCCCCCGCTTCCAGCGCGGCCAGGGCGGTGACCATCTTGAAGGTCGATCCGGGCGAATATTGCCCGGCCAGGGCCTTGTTGGTCAGCGGGGTCTTGGGGTTGGACAGCAGGTCCTCCCAGTCGCGCGCCGACAGGCCGACGGAAAACAGGTTCGGATCGAAGGCCGGGGCCGACACCATGGCCAACACATCGCCAGTGTGGATATCCATCACCACCGCGCCGGTGCTTTCCTCCCCCACCCGGGCGCGGGCGTAATCCTGCAGGGCGATATCGATGGTCAGTTCGACATCGCGACCGGGCTGGCCTTCCTGGCGGTTCAGCTCGCGGATCACCCGGCCGACGGCGTTGACCTCCACCTGGGATGACCCGGCAGAACCGCGCAAGGCCAGATCGTGGATCCGTTCGATCCCGTTCTTGCCGATGCGGAAATCGGGCAGTTCCATCAGCGGATCGGCGCTGTCCTTTTGTTCGGCCTCCGACACGGCGCCGACATAGCCCAGGATATGGGCCACGGCCTCGGTATGCGGATAGAAGCGGCTTTGGCCGACATCGATGGAAATGCCGGGCAGATCGGGCGAATGCACTTCCACCCGCGCCACCTCATCCCAGCTCAGATCCTCCCGCACCATGACCGGAACGAAGGCGCGCTTGCGCCGGACCTCGCGCAGCACGCGGCGGCGGTCGGCCTCGGTAACATCGATCAGCTCACCCAGCTTGGTCAGGGTGCCGTCCACATCGCGCGCCTGTTCGCGCACCAGCACCACGCGATAATTCAGCCGATTGGTCGCCAGGGTTTCGCCGGTGCGGTCCAGAATCCGGCCCCGGGGCGGGATCAGCAGGCGCAGGTTGATCCGGTTATCCTCGGCCAGGGTGGTATATTTGTCGGACTCGATGATCTGCAGATAGTAGAGCCGGGCAGCCAGCACCGAAAACAGGATCGCCTGCCCGCCCCCCAGGATCAGCGTCCGCCGGGTGAACAGGCGGTCGCGGTCCTGATCGCGGCGGATGCGGCTGGTGCGCAGGCCCGTCATCCCGCCCCACCGTCTTGCGGCAGCAGGCTGCGATGGGTGCGAACGAAGAACCATACCAGCAGCGGAAACAGGGCCACGCTGGTCAGCAGCCGCAAGGCCGGCTCCTCCAGGGTCAGCAG
This sequence comes from uncultured Comamonadaceae bacterium, assembly GCA_964428065.1. Lineage (GTDB taxonomy): Bacteria > Pseudomonadota > Alphaproteobacteria > Elsterales > Elsteraceae > CAYRWZ01. Next base: position 36,522 of record CAYRWZ010000003.1, read on the forward strand.
GTGCCCGAAGGCGATCGAATGGGCCAGCCACCCGGCCAGCAGCACCAGCGCCGCCGTGACCATGAAGCCGATCCAGGCGAGGCCGAACGGCTTACCCAGAAAGGCACGCCGATTGTTCAGCACCAGCTTGTGCACGATCAGCAGCAAAAAGGCGGTCAGCCCAACCAAGGTGCCATCCAGCAGATCCTGCACCAGACCGATGGAGAAAACCGCCCAGGCGGGCAGCAGGTCGGGCCGATAGATCGTCCAATAGAACACGGCCATCAGGGTCAGGAACGGCACCACCGAGGTATCGCCCGACATGGACAGCGGAACCGTGGTCATCAGGCCCAGCAGCAGGGTCAGCAAACCGGGGGTCAACCGCGCCAGGGCTTTCAGCCAGCGGCCAAGGGCTTCAACGATCATGGCGCGGCCCTACTCGACCGCGCGGCCGGGGGTGCGGCCTCCAGCCGGAGAGGCGGCATCCTCCTCCGACCGGTAGTCGAGCAGGCGCACCGATTCGAGCCGCTGCCAGTCAACGAACGGGCGGATCAGCACGCCGCGTTCCCCGACTTCGGTCACCACGCCGACGGGAATGCCGGGCGGAAAGCCGCCGCCATGGCCGGAGGTATAAACCCGGTCGCCCACCGCGATGCGCGCTTCCTGGCGCAGGTAGATCAGGCGTGGCAGTGCGGTATTGTCGCCCGCCAGAATGGCCCGCTCGCGGCTGCCATCGACGAAGACCGGCACCCGGCTGTTCAAGTCGGTGATCAGCAGGACGCGGGCGGAACGCGCACCCACTTCGGTCACCCGCCCGACCAGCCCGTGGCCGGTGACGGCGGTCTGCCCCTTGGCCACCCCCTGCCCGCTGCCAACCGATACCAGAAGATTGCGCACGAAAGCGCCCCCCGAATCGGCAATCACCCGCCCGGTCACCTGCTTGCCACCCGGCGGCGGGGCGAAATTCAGCAGGTCGCGCAGGGACTGGTTTTCATTATCCAGGTGTTTGGCAACCTCGTACCATTGTCGCAGCCGCTCCACCTCCTGCCGCAGCAGGGCGTTTTCTTCCCGCAGCTGGGCCAGACCGCGGATATCGGCGGCAATCGTGTTCACTGCCTCGACCGGGCTGGAAATAACGCTCAGGACGGGTTGGAAAATATCGGCCACCGTGGTGCGCAGCCGCTCCATCAGGCCCAGTTCGGCCCGGCTGGCCAGCATGGCCAGGATCGACAGCCCCAGCAGGGAGGCAAAGGCGAATCGGTGCAGCGCTGCCCGAAACGGGGCAGACAGTCGGGACACTGCCTGGGGGCGCGCCTTCATTCCTGTCTCGCCAGCAACCCTAAGGTGGGGGCCTGCCCGCCACCCTGCCCGGCGCCCCTGCCATCGAACCGGGGCCGAACACGATCTTGGGCCAGTGCCACGTGGTTATGTCTGCGTTCTGTCTTCACCAAACCGCAACCGCCGCGATTTACCTTAACCGTAACGGCTGCGATACGATTTCAATCTACCCGGTTTAGTAGGCGGTAGACAGCACATTTTTCAGCGTGTCCATCTCCTCCAGGCACCGGCCGGTGCCCAGGGCGACGCAGGACAGCGCATCATCGGCGATCGACACCGGCAGGCCGGTGGCATGGCGCAGCACCAGATCCAGGTTGGACAACAGCGCGCCACCGCCGGTCAGCACGATCCCCTTATCGACGATATCGGCGGCCAGTTCGGGCGCGGTATGCTCCAGCGCGACCTTCACCGCCTCGACAATCGCCGACACCGGTTCGGCCAGGCTTTCGGCGATCTGCCGTTCGGTGATCAGCAATTCCTTGGGCACGCCGTTCATCAGGTCGCGGCCCTTGATTTCCATCATCCGCCCTTCGCCTTCTTCCGGCGGGCAGGCGGAACCGATTTCCTTCTTGATCCGCTCCGACGAGCCTTCGCCGATCAGCAGGTTATGGGTGCGGCGGATATAGGCGATGATCGCCTCGTCCATCTTGTCGCCGCCAACGCGGACCGAACGGGCATAGACGATCCCGCCCAGCGACAGCACCGCCACCTCGGTCGTGCCGCCGCCGATATCGACCACCATCGACCCGGTCGGCTCGGTCACCGGCAGGCCGGCGCCGATTGCGGCGGCCATCGGTTCCTCGATCAGGAACACCTGACGCGCGCCGGCGCTTTCGGCCGATTCCTGGATCGCGCGGCGTTCCACCGCCGTCGAACCCGACGGTACGCAGATGATGATTTTCGGGCTGGCAAACTTGCTGCCGCGATGCACCTTGCGGATGAAATGCTTAATCATTTCTTCCGCCACCTCGAAATCGGCGATCACGCCGTCGCGCAGGGGGCGGATGGCCTGAATGTTGCCAGGCGTGCGGCCCAGCATCAGCTTCGCCTCGTCCCCGACTGCCAGCACCTGGCGCTTGCCACGCACATTGGCGATGGCCACCACCGATGGTTCGTTCAGGACGATGCCCCGGTTCTTGACGTAAACCAGAGTGTTCGCCGTACCCAGATCGATGGCCATATCGGCCGACATCCAGCCGAGGATTTTTGCAAACATCGCGTTATATCAAACCCAGCAAAGAGCTACCGGAAACCGGGCCGGCACCGACAGCGCGGCATGACGACGCCTTGTTTCGGATACCGGTCGACGAACATGGTTTACGCTGAACCGCGCGGCGGCGGCAACGGTTTTTAGGCGTTCAATTGCGGCAAATTCTTGGCGATTGAATCCTTTCGCCCCTAGGATGCTAAAATATCGGGAAACCCAACAAAGGGAGCAGAGCCATGCGAGCCATCCTGTCGATCCTGTGGAGCGAGCAGACCGCCCCTTCCGTGCTGGACCTGTCGGCGCGCATCGCCCGGCGCTTCGGCGGCCATGTCACCGGCCTTGCCATCCGCCCAGCCTTCGAGAGCTTCGTGCCGAGCGGCGATTTCGGGCTGGCACTGTCGCAGGATTACCTGGACCGGGTGCAGAAACAGGGGGCGGAGCGGATCGAGCGGCTGCAGCAGCAATTCGATCACGCGATGCGCGCCAATGGCGACGTGCCCCATAGCTGGCGGGAAGATGAGGGGCCGTCGGCCACCACCATCGGCATGGTCGGCCGGGTGTTCGACCTGGCGGTGATCGCGCGCCCGGACCAGGGCGGATCGGCCGAACCCGAAGTGATGCTGGAGGCCGCCTTGTTCGAAACCGGCCGGCCGGTGCTGGTGGCCCCGCCCAGCCTGCCGCCCGCCACCGACCAGGCCAAGGGCGACGGGCGGCGCATCCTGATCGCATGGAACGGCAGTTCGGAAACCGCGCGCACCATCGCGCTGGGCATGCCGCTGCTGCAGGGGGCGGAGGAAATCCATATCGTCCAGGTTGACAGTGCCTGGGTGCCCGGCCCGCATAGCCGCGATGTGGCGGAGTATCTGACCCGCAACGGCCTGTCCGTGACATCGGTGGGCGAGGTCAAGGCCGGCGACCGCAACCCGGGGGAGGCGATGCTGGCCGAAGCCGCAGCGCGCGGCTGCGATCTGATGATCAAGGGCGCCTATACCCAAAGCCGGTTGCGGCAGATGATCTTCGGCGGCGCCACCAACCATATCCTGGGCAATCTGCAAATCCCGGTCTTCTTCGCCCATTGACCGGATTGCAAGCCTCGGTCTAACTCTTGCCCCCTGTGCCGCGCCTGACGTCAGCCGCGGCGGCTCTTTTCCGGGCAAGAGGGGATTGACGCGATGGGGGTTTTGGCCGAACTGGAATGGCGCGGGCTGGTACACCAGAAAACCGCCGACGATTTGGGCGAGATTTTGGACAGCCGCAAGATCACCTTCTACAATGGCTATGACCCCACTGCCGCATCGCTGCATATCGGCCATCTGCTGCCGCTGACCATGATGCGCCACATGCAGCGCGACGGCCATCAGGTGATCGCCCTGGTTGGCGGCGGCACCGGCATGATCGGCGATCCGTCCGGCAAATCGACCGAGCGCAATCTTCTGTCGATGGACGAGATCGAGCATAACGCCAAGCTGATCGGCGCCCAGATCGAACGCATCCTGGATGCCGACGGCAAGCGGCCGATCCACGTCAACAATATCGAATGGCTGGGCCAGATGGGCCTGCTGGAATTCCTGCGCGATACCGGCAAGCATTTCTCGGTCAACATGATGATCAACCGCGATTCGGTGAAATCCCGCTTCGAGCGCGAAGGGGAGGGCATCTCCTTCACCGAATTCACCTACAGCCTGTTGCAGGCGCGGGATTTTCTGGAACTGCACAAGCGCTATGGCTGCGACATGCAGACCGGCGGGTCCGACCAGTGGGGCAATATCGTCGGCGGGGTGGATCTGGTGCGCCGCGTTACCGGCAACCGCGCCTTCGGCATGACCGTGCCGCTGCTGCTCAACTCCGAGGGCAAGAAATTCGGCAAATCGGAGAAAGGGGCCGTGTTCCTCGACCCCGCGCTGACCAGCCCCTATGCCTTCTATCAGTTCTGGCTCAACGTCTCGGACGAGGATGTGCTGCGCCTGCTGAAACTGTTCACCTTCCTGCCGAAAGAGCAGATTGACGCCATGGCCGGCGATGTGGGCAGCGGTGCCCGCCCGGCGCAGAAGCTGCTGGCCGAAACCATGACCGAACAGATCCACGGTAAAGCAGAGGCCCAGGCGGCAATCGCCGCGTCGCAGGCGCTGTTCGGCGGCGATATCCGCGCCCTGCCGGTGAAAACCCTGCTGGAAGTCTTTGCCGAAGTCCCGTCCATCACCCTGACGCGCGGGCAGGTGGCCCAGGGCGTGGCGCTGCTGGATCTTCTGGTCGATACCGGCCTGTGCCCGTCCAAGGGCGATGCCCGCCGCCAGATTCAGCAAGGCGGCATCCGGCTGAACGGCGGCGAGCCGATCACCGGCGAGCCGACCCTGACCGCCAATGACTTTATCGACGGCCAGATCCTCGTCCTCCGCCGCGGTAAAAAGAACTATGGCGTGGTGAAGATTGAGGGTTGAATAAAGTTAAAAATAAAAACGCCAAAATATAATCCACAAGAAAAAACCGGAGTCTGATAAGGAATCGTAAGACTCCGGTTGTCTTACAGCGCAAGCTCGTCTAAAACGTAAACCACTCGTTAACCTCTTGGGTTTGGTCCTGCCGTACCGGCAGGCTTTTGATCCGTGAGCGGCGAGCGGTATTAACGATTTGGCGAGATGGCATCATGCGTGTGGGGCAGAAGGTTTGGTCATTCGGTGTGGCGGGCGCGGCAATGATGGCGCTGGCCGGGTGCATGAGCGAGACCACGATGGGGGGCAATACCGGCCCGGCCACCGGGTCGGCTGGCCCGAACGGGTCGACCGGCGCCTCTGCCCAGCTGGAAAAATGCGACCGCCCCTTGGGCATCATCGCGCTGGTTGAAGTGCAGGATGCTGCTTCGGCCCAGCAACTGGCTTCGTTCGGCCTCGGCTCTCCCCTGCCTGTGCTCCGCCTGCTGATGCAGCAATCCAACTGCTTCCAGGTGGTCGATCGCGGTCAGGCGATGCAGACCATCCTGCAGGAACGCCAGCTGGCCCAGGGTGGCGAAACCCGTACCGGCGCCAATATGGGCAGCGGCCAGATGGTGGCGGCCGATCTGGCCTTGACGCCGAACGTGCTGTTCTCCGGCAATACCGGCGGCGGCAATGTCGGCCTCGGCTTCCTGCCCGGCTGGGGCGGTGTGATCGGCGGTGCAATTGACGGCGGACTGAAATTCACCAGCGCGCAGACCGTGCTGACGCTGACCGACGTTCGCTCCACCCTTCAGGTGGCATCGTCCGAAGGCTCTGCCACGGCCAAGGATTTCAATATCGGTGCCGGCCTGTTCGGCGCTTCGTTGGGCGGCAGCTTCGGCGCCTATGGCAATACCCCGGAAGGCAAGGTGGTCACCGCCGCGCTGATGGATGGCTATAACAAGATCGTCCGGTCGGTGCGCGCCATGCCGCCGCTGCCGTCGGTGTCCGGCGTGGCGCAGCAGCAGCAGGCCGCAGCGCCGGGTGCGCGGACGGCCCGCATACTGGGCAACTATAACCTGCGCGCCGGCCCCGGCACCGATTTCGACGTGATCGGCAAGGTCAATCCCGGCACCCAGGTGACGCTGACCGGCAAGCGCCAAGGCGACTGGGTCGAAGTGTCGTTCGCCGACAAGATGGGTTGGCTGCAAAGCCAGTCGATGCGCTAAACGCTCGCATCCTGCACAGCACAGGGCAGCACAGCACCTGCCCCTCTTGGCGGGCCCCTGTTGGCCGGTGGAGACCCCCTTCTCCACCGGCCATTTTTCTGCCTGCGATCAGGCGGCGGGCTGCTTGGTGCCTGGCCGTCCGGTCAGCAAGCGTTTGATCCAGACGCGCCCGGCACGCCAGACGATGCCCAGGAGGCACAGCGCGGAAAAGGCGATGACACTGCCGAACGTGAAGGGGGACCAGGCAACCCGCCCCTCCAGCGTTTGAAATAGGAATAGCAGGGCCGGTACGGCCGCCAGCGCCAGTTCCACCGTCAGGGCCGAGACCGATTGCAGGGATTTCTGCAAGGCATAGGCCGGGGCAACGATCACCAGCAGGCCGCCGCCGGCAATCAGCAGCAGAAGGGGCCAGGGCGGCAGCGCGCCACCTGCGGGCCAGCCATCCGCAGCCAGCACCGCCATGACCAGCACCAGCGGCAGATAGCGAAGGGCCATGCCATCGGCCACCCCCAGCCCGGCCTCGCTGGCCTGGCGCAGCTGAATCATCGCCAGCGGGGCCAGCACACCGCTGAGCAACGCCAGCGCCGCGGCCCCGACCAGTATGGTGGATATCATCATCGGGCCAAGCGCCGGACCAAACATCGGCGGGGCGATGGATGCCGTCTGCCCCAGGCCGACGCCGACAAGAACACTGGCCAGCACTGCCAGCAGCCCGCCCTGGATCAGCATTTCCCCCCGGCTGAATGCCTGTTCCGCCACCTGGTTTGACGGCCAGATCCGGCAGCCGAGCCAGGTTGCCACTGGCCCCATCCCGGTGAACAGGATGATCGCCACCGCAGGCTCCAGCACCGTCAGGGAATAAAGATAGGCCAGCCAGGCCAGCGCGGTCAGCACCCCGGCGCTGACACCCTGCCAACGGATGGCTGGCAGGGCCGCCCAGAACCGGCGCGCGCCGCCTTGGAGCAGTCGCCAGACGGTCCAGGGGCCAAAGCACAAGACGCCCAGCAGCGCAACGTCAACCGATTGCGCAATCCGTGCAAAGCCAACATCGCGCAGGGCCATCAGAATCAGGGCGGCGATCAGGTATGGCATGGAGGATCCTTTCTTGGTGTGGATCAACCATGCCGGCCGCCCGGTGGACCGGGCGACCCGATTCTTGCAGAAAGCTGGCGTGGCGGAAAACCGATCCGGTGCGGTCAGGCGCCGGACTTTTCGATCCCGCTTGCGGTGAAGCGCCACCGCTCGACAATGGAGGCCCGCCCGCCGGGCAGTTCGCCGGTATGCTGCACCACGGGGCCGAGCGACAAGACCCCACCAACCCGGCCAAAGACCGGGATCCGGTCCAGCGGGCAGGCAATGGTCAGCGTCTGCCCGCCGTCATGCACAGTGCCGCTGGCAAGATCGACCCAGCGTTCCCCGGCCGGCAGATAGACGGCCATGCGCCCTCCGGTCATCGCCTCCGGCTCTGTCACCGGGCAGACCAGCAGATCCGGGCCGCACAGGAATTGCAGATCGAAGGCCCAGGCCGCCGGATCCTTCGGGAAGGCCAACACCATGGCGCGCATCACCGGCAGGCCGGTCGCCGCCGCTGTATCCATGGCCTGCGCCAGATAGGGGATCAGCCGATAGCGCCATTCCAGCGTCTCGCGGCAGATGCCCAGCGCTTCTTGTCCAAAGCCCCAGGGTTCGCGCACGCCGATACCGTGGAAGCGGAAGTGGGAGCCGTAAATCGCCGCCTGGGTCCAGCGGATATAGAGTTCCGGTTCTGGCTGGCGGGCGCCATAGAAGCCGCCGACATCAGAGGCATAATAGGGCACGCCCGACAGGCCCCAGTTCAGGCCGCCGCGGATCGAGCCGACCAGCCCGCCCCAATCCGATTGCGGATCGCCACCCCACTGGACAGGATAGCGCTGGCTGCCAATCCAGCCCGACCGCGCCCACACCATCGGTTCCCCCGAATAATGCTGTTCGGTCGCCTCGTAAACGCAGCGATTGTACAGCAGGGCATAGACCGAGTGCAGCCGCCGTCCGCCATCGCCGTTGAAGGCCACCACCTCGTCCGGGATCTGTTCGCCGAAATCGACCTTCATCACATCGACGCCGATATCGAACAGCGCCTTATGCTGATCGCGCCAGAAGGCATAGGCGTCCGGGTTGGTGAAATCCAGCAGGCCAGACGTTGGCAGCGGGGTCAGCACCTGGCCGAAGGGGCCGGGATCCCAGTGATACTGATACGGCTCCCCAGTCTTGGCGTCTTTCAGGAAATAGCCCTTGGCCGCCAATTCGCCGAAGCGCGGATTGTTGATCGAAACATAGGGATATTCCCAATTGCACACCTTGAAGCCCAGATCCTTCAGGGCCTGGACCGATGCCTTGGGATCGTCGAACCGGCTGGGGTCCCATTCGAACAGGAACCGGGTGGGCGTATCCTGCCAGGCACGGCCGTCGAAGGTGATGACATCGCAGGGGATGCGATGGGCGCGGATTTCCTGCGCCGCCTGCAACGCCTCTGCCGGGGTGCGGTAATAGGCGCGCGACAGCCAGACACCCAGGCTCCAGTCAGGCGGGCGCTGGGGCCGGCCGGTCAGCCAGGTCAGCCGTTCCAGCAAGGCGGCAGGGTCTTGCCCAACGAACAGGAACAGGTCGGCGGCGACATCCTCCACCAACATCACCAGGCTGCGGTTGGACCATTGCGGATGGCCGACCCCGCTGATGACCGTGGCCGGGCTGTGGGCCAGCACGCCCCAGCCCTTGGGGCTGAAGGCAAACGGAATGTTCTTGTAGGCATGTTCGGTATTGACGCCCAGCGCATCCTCGTTGCGGCTGTTGATCAGCTGGCCGCGCGCATCGAGGGTGGAAAACCGTTCGCCCAGGCCATAGATGCCCTCGCTTCCCTGTAAGGCGAAGCTGACCATCCAATGATCGGGGCCACGCGCGATGGCGGGCAGGCGGGTCCAGCCGCGAAAATGTTCGTCGCTGATGCTGGTCGCCACCAGATCATGCGCCCGGTACAGGCGGAAGCGCACCGGGTTGACGGTGAAGTCGATCACCACCCCGCCCCCGGCAACGCGGAAGCCGTCCGGCACCTCCATCACCATGGCCTCGGTGCCGTCGCCCGCCGGTTCGGCCTGCAGGCCATAGTCGGGCAGGTCAGAATCGCCCAGGCGCAGGCGCAGGATGCCCTGGGCATGGATGGTAACGGTCAGCGGGCCGATTTCGGTGGCGAAACGCACCCCGTTCGGCAGGGGCTGCGGCGCCGACAGGGTTTCGGCAACACGGAAGGCGGAAACGTCGATGGTCATGGTCGACAGACTCGGTCAAACGAAAGGAGAGGGAAAGCAGATCAACCCTTGAGGCCGCCCTGGGTCAATCCGCTGACCACCCGTTCCTGGAAGATCACGATCAGAATCGCCAGGGGAACGATGGCCACCACCAGCGCGGCGGAGATGATCGGCCAGGGAAAGGCAAATTCGCCCTGATAAAGGGTGATGCCGACCGGCAGGGTCCGCATGCTCATGCTGCTGTTCATCGACAGGGCCAACAGGAATTCATCCCAGGCATTGACGAAGGAAATCAGCCCCGCCGTAAACACGCCCGGCGCAGACAGCGGCACCACCACCTTCCACAGCGCGCCCACGCGGGTGCAGCCGTCGATCATGGCGGCATTTTCCAGATCGCGGGGAATGCCTTCGAAAAAGCTGGTCAGCATCAGGATGCACACCGGCAGGTTCAGCACGGCATAGGGCAGGATCAGCGCCATATAGGTGTTCAGCAGCCCCAGCCCGCGCATGGTCTGGAACAACGGCACCATCAGGCTGATCAGCGGGAACATGGAAATCGCAACGATGGCCGACAGGATCAGATTGCGATGGCGCAGCCGCAGCCGGGCAATCGCATAGGCCGCCAGGGCAGAGACGAACAGCGTCAACGCCGTGGACAGCAGCGCCACCATCAGGCTGTTGAAGATGAAGGTGGTCAGCGGCTGTTCGGCAAAGGCTTTCAGATAGTTCTGAAAGCTGGGGTCCTGCGGCAGATAGGTGATGGGGATCCGCGTCAGTTCGGCATCGGTCTTGAAGGAGGTAAGCAGGATCCACACCGCCGGGAAAAAGCCGTTGACGATCAGCAGCAGCCCGGCACAGGCCAGCCAGAACCGGCGGCCCAGCGTAAACTCCTGCCCGCCAATCGAAAGCGCGGTCATTCGGACGTCCCCCCGCGAATGAATTTCAGATACAGCACCGTCGCCACCATGCTGACGCCGAACATCAACACCGCCAGCGCCGAGCCATAGCCGAGATCCAGGAAATCGATCGTGTTCTTCTGGATGTACATGGCCAGGGTTTCGGTGGTGTTGCCCGGACCGCCCCCGGTCATGGCATAGGGGATGTCGAAGGTCTGGATCGCCGTGATGGTGCGGAAGATCAGCGCCACCATGATGGCCGGCTTCAGCATCGGCAGCGTGATCTTCCAGAATTGCTGCCACTTGGTTGCGCCATCCACCTCTGCCGCCTCATACAGATGGCGGGGGATGGTCTGCAACCCGGCCAGCAGGATCATCGCCATGAAGCTGGACGCCTTCCAGATGATGACCAGGCAGATCGCACCCATCGCCAGGGTGGGATCGGTTAGCCAGGAGGTCCGGTCCGGCAGGCCCAGACGGCCCAGGATATCGTTGATAAACCCGTATTCGGTGTGGAAGAACCAGCGGAAAATCAGCCCGGCGAACACCATCGGCAGCGCCCAGGGCAGCAGCAGCGCCAGCCGCGTCGGCCAGCGATAGCGGAATGGCATATTGGCCAGCAGCGCCAGGATCATGCCGACCACCAGACTGCCGGGCACCGTCACCAGCACGATGATCACGGTGTTCCAGGTCACCTCCCAGAACAGCGGATCTTCGACCAGGGCATAGCGGAAATTTTCTAATCCAATGAAGGCGATATTTTCGGCCCCTGCGGTCATGCGCAGGTCGAACAGGCTGTTATAGAACAGGCGCAGCACCGGCCAGACGACGATCAGGCCCAGCAGGGCGGCGGCGGGCAGCAGCATCCAGAAGGCCAGGGCCCCTTCTGACATATCCCGCTTGGGCTTCGATGCACCCGGACTGGATGCACCCCGACTGAGGGTCGAATCGGTCATGGCTCCGGTATCCGTGGAACGGCTGCACGCGATAAGGGGGTGATCCGCCCCATTCCTACGGGCAATGCCGTGGGAATGGGGGGATCGATCGGACGGTTAACCCGGCGCTTAGCGGAAGACGCGGGCCAGGCGGCTGTCCATTTCGGTCAGCGCGGCGTCGATCGGCTTCACACCGGCGACGACGGCGTTGATGTTGGACTGCATCACTTCCGACACTTCGCTATAGCGCGGGCTGACCGGGCGCGAGCGGGCGGTCCTGACCACAGGCAGGGCCTGGGCAAACCACGGGGCGGCCGCCAGCACGTCCTTGTCCTCATAGACCGAGGCAATGGCCGGCAGGTTGGAGGCGCGGATCGCCAGTTCCTTCATGATGCGCGGACCGCTGAGCCACAGCACCAGGTTGGCCGCCGCCTGCTTCTTGGCCGAGAAGGCGCTGACCGCCCACTGCCAGCCGCCGATGCAGGTGGCGGGCTTGCCGCCTTCGAAGGCGGGCAGCGGAACCACGCCGACCTTGCCCTTGACGGCGCTCTGATCCGACTGGAACTGGTTCCAGCCATAGCCCCACAGCTGGGCGAACAGCACGTTGCCGGACTGGAATTCCAGACGGGTATCGTCGGTCTTCACTTCGGCGATCGACGGCTTGACCACCTTGTGCTTGTCCTTCAGATCGACCAGGAACTGCAGCGCATCTTTGCCAGCCTGATTGTTCAGGTTCGGGCGGCCCTGGGCATTGGTGATTTCACCGCCCTTGCCCCAGTACGGCACCAGGAAGGAGCAGTTAACCCCTTCGATCTTGGCGCCCTGATAGCTGAAGCCCTGCAGGTTCGGGTTGCCTTCCGCGGCCATCACCTTCTGCGCCTGGGTGATCATTTCGTTCCAGGTCTTGGGCGGCTGCAGGCCGTGCTTGTCCAGCAGGTCCTTGCGGTAATAAAGGAACATGGCATCGGCGAAGGCGGGCAGCGCCACCAGCTTGCCATCCACCTGGTTCGCTTCGGCATAGGCGGGCAGATAGCCCGACAGCAGGCCCTTCTTGTTGGCGCCGATATAGGCGTCCAGCGGTTCGGCCCAGCCGGCGGCGGCATACTGCGCCGGGCGCACGATATCGATCAGGAACACGTCCAGCGACGGGTCCTTGGAGGTCAGCACGGTGGTCAGGTACTTCTGCTGCGCTTCCGAGGTGGCGCCGCCGACTTCCAGTTCCACTTTCTGGCCGGTTTCACGCTCATACAGCTCGAACAGGGTGCGCATCACGTCCGGGCGCTGCTGGCCGCCGACGAACACTTTCAGGGCCTGGGCATCCGCCCCGCCTGCAAAGCCGAACATCGAAAGGCTGGCGGCACCGGCCAGCAGGAACCCGCGAAAACTCTTCTTCATGGTCCGTTGTCCTCCCTATGGCATGGACAGTCATCGACGCGGCCAATGCGCCCCGGTTGCTACCGGATCGCCTGGCCGGTTTCGGCGTCAAACAGGTGAAGCCGCGTTGACGGCACGTTGAGTCGTACCGTTTCTCCCACTTTCGGTGCGTCTTCCGGCTGGAAGCGCCCGACAATTTCCACCCCGCCGACCTTGAGGAAGGCGAGCGTGTCCGACCCGAGCGGCTCCACCAGCGTCACCGGCACGTCGAGCGTGGCGGCGCTGGCTTCGCCCGGGCGCAGGCGGGTCATCTGTTCGGGCCGCAGCCCGACCACGATCTGCTTGGTGTTGCGCTGGCGCAGGGCGGCCAGCCGTTCTTCCGGCAGGGACAGGCGATTGCCGCCCGGCAGATCGATGGCATCGCCCGCATCGGTCAGGCTGGCGGGCAGGAAATTCATCGGCGGCGCGCCCATGAACCCGGCGACAAACTGGTTGGCCGGGTGGTTATAGATATCGTCCGGCGCGCCCACCTGCTGCACATAGCCGCCCTTCATCACCACGATCCGGTCGGCCAGCGTCATCGCCTCAACCTGGTCGTGGGTGACGTAAATGATGGTGGTTTTCAGCTGCTGGTGCAGCTTCTTGATCTCCACCCGCATTTCAGAGCGCAGCTTGGCGTCAAGGTTGGACAGCGGCTCGTCGAACAGGAATGCCTTGGGCTGCCGCACAATGGCGCGGCCCATGGCGACGCGCTGGCGCTGCCCGCCCGATAATTGCCGGGGCTTGCGATCCAACAGATGGCCGATTTGCAGAATCCGCGCTGCCTCGTCAACCCGCGCATCGATGTCCGCCTTGGGGGCTTTGCGCAGCTTCAGGCCGAACGCCATATTGTCGCGCACCGACAGATGCGGATACAGCGCGTAATCCTGGAACACCATGGCGATATCGCGCGACCGGGGCGGCACGTCGTTCACCAGCGTCTCGCCGATTTTCACGGTGCCGCCGGTGATGGTTTCCAGCCCGGCGATCATGCGCAGCAGGGGGGACTTGCCGCAGCCTGACGGGCCGACGAACACCACGAATTCCCCGTCCCCGATATCGAGATTGATACCGTGCAGCACCTGCACGGGGCCATAGGCCTTGACGACGTTACGCAGTTCCAGGCCGGCCATAGGCGCGCATCTCCCTGTTTCCTCCCCCAAGATCAGGCCGGTTTGGCCCGGCCTTTTTCCGATGCGATGGCACGATCGCGGCGGTTTCGACAACGATAAGCGTCTCTCGGGTTCGCTGGCAACCAAAATTCTGTCTTATATAAGACAGAAGTGTTGTCGTGAGGCTGAAGGGAGGATCGACGCGCGGCCAATGGCCCGAAAACAGGCAATAAAAAAGGCCGCCCCTGGGGTACGGCCTGACATCCGATGGTTTGAATTGCACCAGATGGTCGGAGTGAGAGGATTCGAACCTCCGGTCTCTTGCTCCCGAAGCAAGCGCTTTACCAGGCTAAGCTACACTCCGTCCCTGGATCGATGCATCGCACATGGCGGAAGCATCGGGCCGGGTATATAGCGCCCCCGGCGGGGCCATGCAAGCGGTTCCTCTTCCGATCCGGCAGAAAAGCGGATCAAGGCCGCCGAAACCGCATCAGTACCCGCGCAGCACGGCGAAATCGGCTGCATCCTCAAACGCTGCGCGGATCGGACTGGCCGGGAACCCCGCCAGCGCGGCCTTGGCCTCATTGGCATAGGCGCGCGCGCGGTCCAGCGTGGCGGCCAGGGTGCCGTATCTTTCCATCAGGGCCTGGGCGCGCGGCAGATCGGCCTCCGTCTGCTCCAACCCCTCCACCGTGCGCTGCCAGAAGGCGCGTTCTTCCGGCGTCCCTTTTTGATAGGCCAGGATCACCGGCAGCGTTACCTTGCCTTCACGGAAATCATCGCCCACGGTCTTGCCCAGCTTGGCCTGGGCGGCGGAATAGTCCAGGGCATCGTCAACCAACTGGAAAGCGATGCCCAGATTCATGCCGAAGCTGCGCAGCGCCGCACATTCGGCGGCGGGCCGTTCGGCGACCACGGCGCCCACTTCGGCTGCGGCGGCGAACAGAACGGCGGTCTTGCCGGAAATCACCTCCAGATAGGCGGCCTCGTCGGTGCCAAGGTCATTGGTGGTCATCAGCTGATGCACCTCCCCCTCGGCAATGACGGCGGAGGCATTGGACAAAATCTCCAGCACCCGCAGCGAGCCATCGGCCACCATCAGCTGGAACGACCGGCTGAACAGAAAATCCCCCACCAGCACGCTGGCCTTGTTGCCGAACACCGCATTGGCCGAGGGTTCGCCCCGGCGCAGATCGCTTTCGTCCACCACATCGTCATGCAGCAGGGTGGCGGTGTGGATGAATTCGACACAGGCGGCCAGCATATGATGGCGGGTGCCGCGATAGCCGCATAGCTGCGCCGCGCCCAGCGTGATCATGGGCCGCAGCCGCTTGCCGCCCGCCGCAATCAGATGGCTGGCCAGTTGGGGAATCAGTGCAACCGGGCTTTGCATCCGCTCAAGAATGATGCGGTTGACCGCGTCGAGATCGGCCTTGACCAGCCCGTGCAACGCGTCAAGCGATGGCTGCGCAGACGGGGTGGGCTGCACCAGGGGATGCTGCATGGTTCGTTTCATCCTGCAAGCGGCTTGGCCCCGGACAGCACCAGCCAGCGCCGCGCCACCCCGAACCCCGCCTGAAACTCATTTGGCCGCGAGCATAGACCGCACGCCACAATGGTCAAGTCGGCAATATGTCTTATTGCGTCTGGATTGAATTTGCAGGTCGTTGAGCCAAAACCGATGCAACCGTGCAGCGCGCATCGGCCAGACGTTGCGTTACGGCGCACATCGCGCCGACAACGGTCCGGACATCCTGATGATATCCCGCCAGATCGAAATGAAAAATCGGTTCATGATGGGCGATGCGATTGCGCAGCTTACGCAATCTTTCACATAGAGACTGGAAATCATGGCGATCCAAATCACCACCATTCGGAATGATCTGAGTTAGATATTTATGCCAGCTATAATGGTTTTTATAGTGAGTCGATAATTGAGCGACCCAAAATCCAACCGATAAATCCGCTACGATATCGGACGTTTTGGCGGGTTTCGAATTTGGATTTTTCTCCCGCTGCCGGATGGTCTTATCAAGTTTCTCTCTATCGATACGCGAGAGATTCCTGACAAAAATAGAAGATTTAGGCCAGCTTGCGCCATATTTTTGAATAAAAAATGCATTTATCTTATTACGCAGACATATCTCCCAAAAACTTAAATATAAATAAAATGACCTTGATATTTCTATATTCCATAAATATAATATTAATGCTTTATGTGGATTGCCACTACTTTGATTTTTATATCTTTGAAACCTGGGCGCACTTATGCTTTTCTCAAGGAAAGCCAAATCAGATTCGCTTATGGTGTTTTCTAATTGCAAATCCGCCAAGCCTCTGTTATGCAAAAAAAGTGAGCCATCGGACACGGTCACTGCGTATTAACGCACACTCCCGGTGGACAAGGAACATAAGGCGGAATGCGTAACAGCATTCCGCCTTATGCATTTCTAGACTAGAGTTTTTGTACTTTAAATCTAAAATATGATAACATACATGGTTTATATCATTAAAATATGCTATCGGCGGTCCTGATGGTTTCTAAAGAAACCATCAGGACCGCTAGTGTGGCTTTCGGAAATAATCCGGCATCCAGGGCGTCCTCTCCCTAAAACAGTTTGCCGCCGTTCGGGACCGGCTGGGTTGGGGAGACCAGGACCACGCCGCCCTCCGGGTCGGGGAAGCCGAGGACCAGCACCTCCGACATCCATTTGCCGATCTGCTTGGGCGGGAAATTGACCACGGCGGCCACCTGTCGGCCCACCAGCCCGTCCAGCGTGTAGTGCCGGGTGATCTGGGCAGAGGTTTTCTTCACCCCAATCTCTGGCCCGAAATCGATGCGCAGGCGGAAGGCTGGTTTGCGCGCCTCCGGGAAGTCCATCGCCTCGATAATCGTGCCGACGCGGATATCGACCCGTTCGAAATCGCCATAGGCAATCGGGTCCTGCAGTTTCAATTCCGTCATGTCCAATCCCGGTCCTGATCGGCCCATCCGGAGGCCAGATCGGCCTGGATGGCCCAGGCGGCGCGCAGGGCTTCCAGTGCATCGGCGGCCGAAACCCCCGCGTCCATCCGCCCATCGCGCACCGCGTTGAAGAAGGTGCCCAGTTCCATCGCCAGCGGTTCCGACTGGCGGATGAAGATTTTTTCGATCACCAGATCCAGGGCCGATGTCGGCGCGGTCGGCCATTCGCCGGGGCCGCGATCATACCCGCGGCTGCGGGTGATGTGCAGTTCCTGGGTGATGTAATTGACCGTCACCATGCCGGGATCGCACAGGATTTGCAGTTCCCGCACCTTGTTCTGGGTGATGCGGCTGGCGGTCAGGCTGGTTACCGCGCCGCCCGGAAAACTCATCAACGCCGTTGCATGGTCGGCCACCCCTTGCTTGCCCAGGGCAATGCCGCGCGCAACGATACCGGTCGGGGCGCCGCCCATCAGGTGCAGGGCGACATCGATATCATGAACCATCAGATCGACCACGACATCGGTATCCAGAATCCGGGCGCTGCCGGGGTTCAGGCGGCGCCCGTCGATGGCGTGAATGGTTTGCCCGCGCAGGATTTCCGCCGTCTTGGCAATCGCCGGGTTGAAGCGTTCGACATGCCCCACCGCCACCCCGCCCTTGGCGGCGGCGGCGATGATCGCCTGGCATTCGGCCTCGTCCATTGCCAGCGGCTTTTCCACCAGGCAAGGGATACCCGCCGCCAACAGGGGCACCGCCACTGCCGCATGGGCGGTGGAGGATGTGGCGACCGTCGCCGCATCCACTGTGCCGATCAGTCCATCGATGGAGGGGGCATAGGTGCAGCCATAGGTTTCGGCCAGGGCGCGGCCCCGGTCGGCCGAGGCATCGACGATCGCCGCCAGCTCCACCCCTTTCAACTGGTTGATCACCCGCGCGTGGTTCGCCCCCATCGCACCCGCGCCGATCACGGCAACGCGCAGCGGCGCCCGGCCGGTCAAAGCCTGTCCCATTTGGTCTCGTTTCCTTTCCCAGCCCCTGCCCTATTTCACCGCGCGCACGGCCCGGTGCACCGATGCGATGATGCGGTCCTGCGTGGCCGGGTCCAGATAGGGATGCATCGGCAGGCACAAAACGCGCCGGGCCAGCCGTTCGGTCACCGGCAACCCGCCCTCTTGCTGCGGGAACTTGGCATAGAAGCCCTGGGTGTGCATCGGCCGCATGTAGAACACCATGGTTGGTACGCCATCGGCCTTCATTTCCTCTGCCACGGCGTCGCGCTGGTCGATCTGGATCGTGTACTGCGCCCAGACCGAGGTGCGGTTGGGTTGCAGCAGGGGCACCGTGGCGCACTCGGCCAGGGCGGCGTTGTACCGCTCCGCCACCCGGTTGCGGGCGGCAATCTCATCATCGAAAATCTTCAGCTTTTCCAGCAGAACCGCCGCCTGGATGGTGTCCATGCGCCCGGTCAGGCCCAGGCGGACATTTTCATACTTGTCGCTGCCCTGGCCGTGCACACGGATGCTGTGCAGCACGTCGCGCAGGCCATCATCGTCGCAGAAGATCGCCCCGCCATCGCCATAGCAGCCCAGCGGCTTCGACGGATAGAAGGAGGTGGCGGCAAAGGTGCCGAGGCTGCCAACCTGCCGATTGTGATAGGCGGCACCGAAGCTCTGCGCTGCATCGGCCAGCACCCACAGGCCGCGATCCTGGGCGAAGGCGTCAATTGCCTGGTAATCGGCGGCCTGGCCGAACAGATCGACCGCCATAATGCCGCGCACGGTCAAGCCCGCCGCAACCGCCGCCCGCCACGCAGGCTCCAGCCCCTTGGGGTCCAGGTTGAAATCCGCCTCGGTGACATCGACGAACACCGGCGTCGCCCCCAGCAGGGCCACCACTTCGGCCGTGGCGGCGAAGGTGAAGCTGGGGCACAGCACCGCATCGCCGGGGCCGATGCCCTTGGCCATCAGCAGCATCATCAGCGCATCGGTACCGGACGCGCAACTGATGACATGGCGGGCGCCGGACCGGCGGGCCAGTTCTTCCTCCAGCTGCTTGACCGCCGGCCCCATGATGAAGGCCCCGCTATCGACCACCTGTTGAATTGCGGTCAGCACCCCATCGCCCAGACGCTGGCGCTGGGTCGCCAGATCGATGAACGGAATCGGGGCGGTGGAGGCAGAGGGAAGCACGGGGGCTGCGGTCATGGTCTGGTTACTCAATCATCAACACGAAAACCGGTCCGCATACTGGTCTGCGGGCCAGCAGTTTGCAACGGCGGCGCCGGGCCGGGCGGGTCAAATATTGTGACGCTGTGTTACAAGTCCGCGCGCGAGCCGGATCAAGACCGCCGGCGGCGGCGCTGCGCCCGCCAGAACAGCAGCCAGCCGATCGGGCCCAGCAGCAGCACCATGACCAGCCAGCCGGGACGCGGCCCGATGGGGCAGCGCGACCCCGGCGGCGGGGTCCAGCCCCCCACCCCCTTCGACAGCGCGATATGCAGCATGGGCAGCACGAAGCCCACCAGCAGCACGGTCCAGGCGATTGCGGTTTCGGTCATGCCCCGTCCTTTCGCGTCCTTATCACGTCTTTCCACCCGTTGACATACGACGTAACCCGCAGAAAAACAGGAGCTTTCTTTCGATTGCGGTGAAATAAGGCAAATTCTTGACGAGTTCGATCAACCGGCGTAAGGTCCATCCCACAGGGCAAGTTGACACAGGTGAGGCAACCGAACTGCAAGGCCGCGCAAGCGGCCTTTCTTTTTTGTGATCGGGGGCCGCGCGAGCGGCCTTTCTTTTTGTGCCCAATATCAGGCCATAACATCACTGTGACCTGCGGCACCACCAGGCTGGTCAAATCGCGCGTAATGACCCATAGTCATACACAAGAAAAGTGTGGCTTTTCCCGTACGGGGGAGACGTGCGATGGCCCTGTTCTTCAGCGGAACCTATGACGAGGCCTTCGCCCTGCTGGTGGAGGCGCGGGATTATCTGGCCGATCAGGAAGGCAATCACCGGGACCGCCTGTCGCCCGATCTGCGCCTGGCGGCCAATTGCGAAGCGCTGCGCCTGACCTCCCGATTGACCCAGGTAATGGCTTGGCTGTTGGTGCAGAAGGCGGTCCATGCCGGGGAAATGACGGCCGATCAGGCGCGCGGCGATGCCTTTCGGCTGGGCGGCCATTCAGTATGCCTGAAAACCGGCCCGGATGATAATCAGAACCTGCCCAAGGGGCTGCGCGATCTTTTGTCCCGCAGCTATCACCTGTATCGGCGGATAGAGCGGTTGGATATCGCCCTGGCCGATGGGCTGCCGGTGGAAGGCGCCCGCGCCACGATCAACTAGCGCCCTGATTGATGATCACCCCGATTGACCGGCCCGATCTCGCCACACGCAAAAAGCGCGGCCGAAGCATCGACCGCGCCTTGATCAACCGGGGATGCACAGCCGCACCCCCGCCCATCGATCAGGATGTGCGTTCTTAGGCCTTCAGGCCCAGGCTGGCGAAACGCTTGTTGAAGCGCGCCAGCTGACCGCCGTCCAGCAGACGGGCGCTGGTGTTGCCGGTCCAGGCCGGGTGCGACTTCGGATCGATTTCCAAACGAAGCGTATCCCCCGCCTTCCCATAGGTCGACCGGGTGGTATAGGTGGTCCCGTCGGTCATGATGACGGTGATTTCATGGTAATCGGGATGGATATCGGCTTTCATGGCGCGCTCGCTTGCGGTCGCTGGAGGTCTCAAAACTGTCGAAGGCGGGCATATAGCCGATAGGCGGGACGAACGCAAGTCTGGAGTCGCAGCGCATCGCTTGTGCTAGGGCCATCCGCTTGCTATAGCGGCCTATCGACAGGTTTCTTGCAGCAACGACAGGCACCCATGGCGCAGAGCGACGCGGCGGCACCGTCCTCCCCTCCCCCTCCAGCCTCTAATGCGGCTCCCGCTTCGGCGCAGGATCGTCCGAAATCGCGCTCGCTAAAGCCGTTGCGGCTGCTGGTGCGCTATTTGGCGCCGCATCGCTGGCGGGTGGCGGGGGCCGCGCTGGCCTTGACCGTGGCCGCCGCAACCGTGCTGGTTCTGGGCGTCGGTCTGCGCACCCTGGTCGATCAGGGGTTCGTCAGCGGCCAGGCTGACTTGCTGGATCAGGCGGTGTTGAGCCTGTTCGCCATTGTCGGCGTGCTGGCCCTGTCCACCTTCTGCCGGTTCTATCTGGTGTCGTGGCTGGGCGAACGGGTGGTGGCCGATCTGCGCCGCGATGTGTTCGCCCGCGCCATCGCCCTGGATGCCGGGTTCTATGACACGGCGCGAACGGCGGAAATCTCCTCCCGGCTGACGACCGATACCGCGATCATCGAAACCGTGGTCGGCTCCAGCGCGTCGTTCGTGCTGCGCAACAGCCTGATGTTCCTGGGCGGCACGGTCATGCTGCTGGTGACCAGTCCGAAGCTGACCGCGCTGGTCTTTCTGGTTGTGCCGCTGGTCATTGTGCCGATCCTGGTGTTCGGGCGGCGGGTGCGGCGGCTGTCCCGCGCCTCCCAGGATGCGATTGCCGCCGTCAGCGTGCAATCGACCGAGGCGTTGCAGGGCATTCGCACCGTCCAGGCCTTCACCCACGAGGCGGAGGAGCGCAAGCGGTTCGGCCAGCGGGTCGAAGGCGCCTTTGCCGCCGCCCATGCCCGCATCCGCGCCCGCGCCTTCCTGACCGCCGTGGTCATGCTGCTGGTGTTCGGCGCAATCAGCGCGATTCTGTGGATCGGCGGCCATGATGTGATGGCCGGGCGGATCAGTGCGGGCGAATTGTCGGCCTTCGTCTTTTACGCCGCCGTGGTTGCCGGGGCGGTGGGCGGCATTTCCGAAGTGATGGGCGATTTCCAGCGCGCCGCCGGGGCCGCCGAACGGATCGCCGAACTGCTGGCGACCGAACCGGCGATCCGCGCGCCCGAACAGCCCCTGCCGCTGACGGAGCCAGTGCGCGGCGCGGTCGAATTCGACCGGGTGACCTTCCATTACCCAACCCGGCCCGACCGCCCCGCCCTGTCCGACGTATCGTTCAAAGTGGCTGCCGGGGAACGGGTGGCGATTGTCGGTCATAGCGGCAGCGGCAAATCCACCCTGCTGCACCTGCTGCTGCGGCTCTACGATGCCGACCAGGGCACGATCCGCTTCGACGGGGTGCCGCTGCGCGCGCTGGACCCGCACGATCTGCGCCGGCAGATCGGCATCGTTGCGCAGGACCCGCAGATTTTCGCCGCCAGCGCCGCCGACAATATCCGCTATGGCCGCCCGGATGCCAGCCTGGAGGACGTGCGCGCCGCCGCCCGCGCCGCCCATGCCGATGAATTCATCGCCAAGCTGCCCGAGGGCTATGACAGTTTCCTGGGCGAACGGGGCGTGCGCCTATCGGGCGGGCAGCGCCAGCGGCTGGCGATTGCCCGGGCGATCCTGCGCGCCCCGGCACTGCTGCTGCTGGACGAAGCGACCAGCGCGCTGGATGCCGAATCGGAAAAGCTGGTCCAGCAGGCGCTGGACAGCCTGATGCGCGACCGCACCACGCTGGTGATCGCCCACCGCCTGGCCACCGTGCGCGATGCCGACCGGATTCTGGTCTTAAGCGACGGGCGGATCGTCGAAACCGGCACCCATGCCGATCTGACCCGGCAGAACGGCCTCTATGCCCGCCTGGCTGCGCTGCAATTCCGCGATACCGACAGCGCGCCAGAAGCGGCACAATAGCGCCGCCTCTTACTGCCCACTTACGCGAGGCGGTGCAGGCTAGGCCCGCATCACCTGCTGGTCGATGGCGCCGAAGATGCTGGCGCCGGCCGCATCGCGCATTTCGATCCGCACCCGGTCGCCAAACCGCAGGAACGGGGTTTTCGGTGCGCCATCGCGGATGGTTTCCACCATGCGCAGCTCGGCAATGCAGGAATAGCCAAGTCCGCCATCCGCCACCGGCCGCCCCGGCCCGCCAGAGGCATCGCGGTTGGACACGGTACCCGACCCGATGATGCTGCCAGCGGCCAGCGGACGGGTCTTGGCGGCATGGGCGATCAGCGTCGGGAAATCGAAGGTCATATCGACCCCGGCATTGGGCTGGCCGAACAGCGCGCCATTGACATGGGACAGCAGCGGCAGGTGCAACCGGCCGCCATCCCACGCCGCCCCCAGTTCATCCGGGGTGACGGCGACCGGCGCAAAGGCGCTGGACGGCTTGGACTGGAAAAAGCCGAATCCCTTGGCCAGTTCGCCGGGGATCAGGTTACGCAGCGACACATCGTTGACCAGCGTGATCAGACGGATCGTCTGGGCCGCCCGGTCCCGGTCCGCGCCCATCGGCACATCGTCAACGATGACGGCGATTTCCGCTTCGAAATCGATGCCATACTCCTCCTCCGCCATGCGGATCGGGGCGGTCGGGGCCAGGAAACTGTCCGATCCGCCCTGATACATCAGCGGGTCGGTCCAGAAGCTGGCGGGCATGTCAGCCTTGCGGGCCTGCCGCACCAGGGCGACATGGTTCACATAGGCGCTGCCATCGCACCATTGATAGGCGCGCGGCAGGGGCGAGTGGAGGCGCGCCGGATCATAAGGCATGGCATCCGGCAGGCCGCCTGCGTTCAAGGCATCGGAGCGCGCCTGCAACAACGGCGCAACCGCCGACCAGCGATCCAGACAGGCTTGCAGGCTGGGCGCGATATCGGCAACCGGAACCATCCGGGTCAGATCGCGCGATACCAGCATCGGCGTGCCGTCGCGGGTGCCGGACGGCGCATCCGCCCCTGCGGGCGTTAACGTGGCAAGTTTCATCGACGGACAATCCCGCTGCTAGGGCTTGGGAACGGACGGGGTGGGGGCGCCGCGCCAGCTATCGACATATCCGGTCCATTCGACCCCATCGGCGGCGGGCGCGATATCGACCGCGTCGCGGGTGTCGATCATCACAGCCACTTCATCGGTTTCGCCGGATTTGGGGCTGAAGGCGTTTTGCAGCGCCTTGGGGTGCGGGCCATGGGGAAAGCCGCAGGGATGCAGCGTCACCATGCCGGGATGGATGTTGTCGCGGCTGAAGAACTTGCCGCGGTGATAGAAGATGATTTCGTCGAAATCGTCGTTGTTGTGGAAAAACGGCACTTTCAGCGCGCCGGGATCGGTTTCGAACGGGCGCGGCACGAAGGTGCAGACGACGAACCGGCTGGCGACAAAAGTGCTGTGGACGGATGGCGGCAGGTGATAGCGATGGCTCATCACCGGGCGGATATCGCGCCAGTTCAACCGCACCGGCATCAGCGTGCCGTGCCAGCCGACCGCATCCAGTGGATTGAACGGATAGGTGACGGTGGACAGCGCATTGCGGCGCTTTATGACGACCCGCCAGGTGTGCGGCCCCTGCTGGGCGCGGAAGGCATCGTCGATCCGGGGCATATCCAGCACCGCCGGGTCGAAAATCGCATGGGGCCCCAAGATGCCCTTATCGGGCAGGCGGTAGCTGTCGTTGGTCGCCTCGATCAGCAGGGCTTGCACAGGAGTCGTTGGCTCCAACCGCCACAGGGTGCCGCGCGGCAGCACCACGTAATCGCCCTCCCGCAGTTCCAGATGACCGTAATCGCAGAACAGATGCCCGGCCCCGGCATGGATGAACAGCAAGTCATCGCCATCGCCGTTGCGCACCAAATGGTCCATCGGGGCTGTGCAGGTCCAGAACCGCATCCGCATCTGGGCGTTGGTCAGGATTTCCGCCGCATCCCACGGGCTGTCCGACACCGGCACCAGGCGCGTCAGATCGAAGGCGCGCGGCTTCAGCGGCCCATCCCAGGCAACCCAGCCGGTCGGCGGGTTCTGGTGATACATGTGGGTCGCCGGGCCGAAAAACCCTTCCTTGCCCAATTCGCGTTCATAGGTGCCGGGCGGCAGATCGCAATGGGCCTGGCGAGAGGCCAGCCCCTCGCTCTGCGGCAGGGAAATCAATTGCTTCATGCCGCGCCCCCCTGCAACACGCCGCGCCGGATCTGATCCAGTTCGATCGATTCGAACAGGGCGCGGAAATTGCCCTCGCCGAACCCTTCGTCACCCTTGCGCTGGATGATTTCGAAGAAGATCGGGCCAATCACGGTTTCGGTGAAAATCTGCAACAGCAGCCCGCCATTTTCGGTCGGCGCGCCATCGATCAGGATGCGGTTGGCCTTCAGGCGGGCCAGATCCTCCCGATGATAGGGCAGCCGCTTGCCAACCAGATCGTAATAGGTGTCCGGCGTGTCGAGGAAGCTGACGCCCTGGCGCTTCAGCCCTTCAACCGTGGCATAGATATCGTCAGCGGCCAGCGCAATATGCTGAATCCCCTCGCCGTTATAGGCGGTCAGATATTCCTCGATCTGGCTTTTATCGTCAGAGCTTTCGTTGATCGGGATGCGGATCTTGCCGCACGGGCTGGTCATCGCTTTCGATTTCAGCCCGGTCAGCTTGCCTTCGATGTCGAAGTAGCGGATCTCCCGGAAGTTGAACAGCTTTTCATAGAATTCCGCCCAGGCATCCATCCGCCCACGATGGACATTGTGGGTCAGATGGTCGATCACGGTCAGGCCCTGGCCCTTGGGATTGGGGTCCACGCCGGGAATCGGCTTGAAATCGACATCATAGATCGTGTGGTCGCCATAGCGATCGACCAGATAAATCAGGCTGCCGCCAATGCCTTCGATCGCGGGGATGTTCAGCTCCATCGGGCCGACCGGGCCGCGATGGACCTTGGCGCCCAGCGCTTCGGCCCGCTTGACCGCCGCCGCCGCATCGGCCACGCGGAACGCCATGGCGCAGGCACTGGGGCCATGCACGCGGGCGAAGGACTGGGCGAAACTGTCGGGTTCGGCATTGACGATGAAATTGACATCGCCCTGCCGATACAGCGTCACATCCTTGGACCGGTGACGGGCGACCGCCGTGAAGCCCATCCCTTCAAACAGCCGGCCCAGGGCGGCGGTATCGGGGGCCGTATATTCGACGAACTCGAACCCGTCGGTGCCCATCGGATTGATATCGGTAATGCCTGCCATGGACCGCCTCCCCGCGGTGGATGGTTGCTGCGACGATCCCGGGAGGGCATGGAGATCCCAGACCAGTTCAGTCCGGATGCCCCCGAATGCTGTTGCCCGCGCCGCGCCGTTCAACCATTCTGGATGGATCATAAGGTGGTTGACCGGAATTTAGTTTCACTTGAAACCAAATGCAAGCGGAACCGAACGCCGGGGCGCCGCCAATCCTGTGGTGATTGCAAGAATGGAAACGCCCATGGCCGAATCCCGGTTGGATCTGGACCAGTTCATCCCCTATCGCCTGTCGGTCCTGTCCAACCGTGTCAGCGGCCTGATCGCGCGGCTGTATGCCGATCAGTTTCAGCTCACCATCCCGGAATGGCGGGTGCTGGCGGTCCTTGGGCGCTATGGGCCGATGACGGCAACCGATGTGGCCGGGCGGACCGCGATGGACAAGGTGCGGGTCAGCCGCGCCATCGCCCGCCTGATCGATGCCGGGCGGATCGCCCGCCAGGTCGATCCCAATGACCGCCGCCGCCTGACGCTGGATATGGCCCCGGCCGGGCGGGAGGTTTACGAGAAGATCGTCCCCCTGGCCCAGGATGCCGAAGCGCGGCTGTTGCGTTCGGTCACCGCCGGGGAACGCAACGCGCTGGACCGGCTGATCGCCAAGCTGGACACCGCCGTGGCCCAGGTGTCGGAAGAATACGGCTTCGGCGCCGATCCGGTCGGCACCGATCACGGGGTTTAGCGGCACTATTGGGTTTAGTGGCACTTAACGAACCAACGGGACAGTCCCTCGAATGACCATCGGCCTTCAAATCGGCGGCACCACGGGCGTGGCTGGCTGGCACCATATTCCGCTGACGGGCCAGGCCGCCCCGGACGATAGCTGCCCGATCCCGCCGGAGATCAACGCTCTGGACGCTAATGCCTATGACGTGATCTATCTGCCGCGCAGCCTGGAACGGCTGGCCCTGCGCATGCAGGTCACGCCGTTTCTGAAACAGCTGCGGCCAGCCCTGAAGCCGGACGGGCGGCTGATCATCACGGTGCTAGACCTGAAGCTGATGTTCCAGCTGCTGCGCCTGCCGGTGCTGGATACAGCCAGCCGGATCAACCTGATCGGCCAGATCTATGGCGATCAGCCGGATGCCCAAACCCATAATCGCAGCGCCTATTCCTTCGATATCCTGGAGCTGTTCCTGCGCGATGCCGGCTTTTCGTCATGGCAGCGCATCGGCCCGCCGGGGCTGCATCCGACGCTGGAGGCGGAAACCCTGGGCGGCGATCAGAAACATATCTTTGTCGAGGCCAAACGATGATCACGCTTCCCCCGCCCTCGGCCGGGCTGCGCCTCAATATTGGCGGCCGCACAGGGGAGTCGGGCTGGCTGACCGTCAATGTGGTCGAAGCCCAGGATATCCCAGGCAAGGATCCGCTGCCGATCGACATTATTGGCACCTGCACCAACCTGTCCGCCATGGCGGATGGTACGGCGGCGGTGATTTATTCATCCCATGTGCTGGAACATCTGTCCTTCCCACACGAAGTGCCGCTGGCCCTGGCGGAATTCCGGCGCGTGCTGGCGCCGGGCGGGCTGCTGCTGTTGGCAGTGCCAAACCTCGCCTTCACGCTGCACGCGTTCTTCGATCCCAACATGTCGTCGGAAGGCCGGCGGGAGCTGATTCTGGAACTTTTCGGTGGTCAGCATTACCGTCACGATTATCACAAGTTCATCTACGATTTTCAGATCCTGGCCGATCTGCTGACCGGGGCCGGGTTCCAGGGCATAACCCAGCACGACAGTTTCGGCCTGTTCAACGATGCATCGGAATTCCGCATTCTGGGCGAACGCACCAGCCTGAACCTTTCCGCCATCCGGGCCTGATCTCCCCTGCCGTTAAGGGGAGGATTGCGCGGCCGGCGCGGCATGGTATAACCCACGACTTGAGGTGTAACACCTGAGGCATAACAAAAGCTGGGCCGCAAACCTTGTCCCACCCCGTCATCCTGATCCTGAACGGCCCCAACCTGAACCTGCTGGGCACCCGCGAGCCGGACATCTATGGCCGCGACACGCTGGACGTGATCCGCAGCGCTTCATCCAAGGCGGCGGAAGCCATGGGATTTACGGTCGATTTCCGCCAGACCAACCATGAGGGCCAGTTGGTCGACTGGATTCAGGAAGCGCGGGGCACGGCGGCCGGCATCATCATCAATGCCGGCGCTTACACCCACACATCGATCGCCATTCTGGATGCGCTGAAGGCCACCGGCCTGCCGACGGTCGAGGTGCATCTGTCCAATATCTTCCACCGCGAGCCGTTCCGGCACAATTCCTATCCGGGGCAGGCGGCAATCGGGGTCATCGCCGGGTTCGGCGGCCAGTCCTATGTTCTGGCTGTTGCGGCGCTGGCCAATCTGCTGAAAGCAAAACGCGAGGCATAATGTCCGACACCAAGTTCGACAGCGAGCTGATCCGCACGCTCGCCCAGGTCCTTTCCGATACCGGCCTGACCGAGATCGAGTATGAGCGCGGCGATATGCGCATCCGCGTCGCCAAGGAAGCGCCGGCGATCCACATGCAGGCCCCGATCATGTCGCAGGGCCCGGCAATGGCGCCGGCGATGGCGCCCGCCATGACCGCCGCGCCCGCCGCAGCACCGGCTGCGGCACCCGCCGCTGCCAACCCGGCCGATCATCCGGGCGCGGTCACCTCCCCCATGGTCGGCACGGTCTATGT
>CAYRWZ010000004.1:0-1484 GCA_964428065.1 uncultured Comamonadaceae bacterium
GGAGCATCTGGAGCCGAAACCGGCGAAGACGATCGCCGAGCCTGCTGCGGCCGACGACATCGTCACCGAGGCGGTCAACGATACCTTGAAGGCGATCGCTGCCAGCCTGCTGATGGAGCAGGTACTGGCACCGCGTTTCGAATTCAAGCCGAAGAATCCGCAGGGCCAGCCAACGCCGGGCTTCGACTATGGCGAGGGAGGCTACGATCCCGACAAGTGCAATGTCGGGTTCAATGAGGAATCCGGCAAGTTTCAGATCGAGATCAAAGGGCTGGCCATGCCGAAAAGCGAGGAGGCGGCGCGCATCTGTCAGGAGGACCTGAATGAGGTGATTGCGGCATTCGTGCAGGACAAGACGACAATCGAGCGCGGCCTGTTCGACGAGGAGCTAGTTCCCGAGGAATTGACCCAGGTGCGTATGGGCAAGATCGTCAAGGATAAGTTCCCGCACCTCGATGCAGAGGATCAGGAAGCCGTGCGCCAGCACGCCGTTGCGGCGCTCAACCTGACCCAGAAGGCCAAGGAGGTCGCGGCGGACAGCGTTCCGGGCGAGGAGAAAGGCAACACCGCGTTCGTCGATGGTGTTCGCAAATTCGCGATGGATGTGAAGGAGCTGGACATCGACCTGATCGACCGGATCAATCCGTTCGGTGAGGCGTATGCGATCCTCGCCAAGACGATGAGCGAAGATAGCCTGAAGCAGGTCGCGGCCGCCATCGCGGCAAAGCGCACCAACCTGACGCCAGAGGAGGCCAAGGTGATTGCCAAGCGTGCGGTCGAGTTCAAGCGCGAGCGCGGGCGACTACCGTCGATCAGTTCTGCCGACGCCTGGGAGAAGCACCTAGCGGAAGGTGCTGCTGCATTCGTCCGATTTAAGGATGAGGGGCGCTATGAGTGACTTTGACCTTGATGAACTCCGTTCAGAGCTCGACGAGTTCGCGCAGCCGGAAAAGACGGGCGGGCGTTCAGCCCGCGAAGAACGCATCATTGCGGGCTTCGAAGAGATCCAGCGGTTCGTCGAAAAGAACGGCCATCCGCCCCGGCACGGGGAGGGCGGCGACATTTTCGAGCGACTGTACGCCGTGCGGCTCGATCGTTTGCGTACGCTGGAAGAATACCGATCACTGCTTCTGCCGCTTGACCATCAGGGGCTGTTGTCACAGACGCCGTTTGTGTACGCCTCATCGACAGACGGGATGGACGAGGACGAACTGCTGGCCGAACTGGAGGGCGCTGCTGGCTCGCCCGACATCACTAAGCTGCGCCATGTGCGGACCAGTGCTGAAAAGCGGGACGCTGAAGAAATCGCAAGCCGCAAGAAGTGCCTCGATTTTCAGACATTCAAGCCCCTGTTCCAACAGGTTCAGCTTGATCTTGATAGCGGGCGGCGGACCACTAGGCAGTTTGTCAAGGATGCTGGCTTCCTGAAAGCTGACATCCAAGCGGGGCAGTTCTTCATCCTTGGTGGTCAGACGGCCTATGTG
>CAYRWZ010000004.1:1503-12823 GCA_964428065.1 uncultured Comamonadaceae bacterium
ATTGGGGAGCTCATTAAGGCGCCGAACGGCGAAACAGACGCGCGCCTCCGCGTGATCTATTCGAACGGTACCGAAAGCGACCTGTTGCTGCGATCACTTCAGCGCGCCTTGTACAAAGACGAAGCCGGAAGGCGGATTACGGAACCCAGTGCTGGCCCGTTGTTCGACGACCGGGCTGACGACAGCGATCAGGCGAGTGGAACAATCTATGTACTGCGGAGCAAGTCCGATCACCCCTTGGTTGCAGAGAACCGGGCGGTTCTACACAAGATTGGCATCACCGGCGGCAGTGTCGAACGGCGGATCGCGAATGCGCGTCTCGACCCGACCTATCTCATGGCTGATGTAGAGATCGTGGCAACCTACGAACTCTATAATATCAATCGGGCGAAGCTCGAAACCCTCATTCACAAGGTCTTCGCAGCTGCACGCCTCGATGTCGAGATCAAGGATCGTTTCGGCCAGCCGATCATCCCGCGCGAATGGTTCCTTGTACCACTATTCGTGATTGATGAGGCGGTAAACCGTATTAAGGACGGCACGATCACAAGTTATGCCTATGATCCTCAAACTGCCCAGCTCATGCATGCTGTCTTGAAAGGCTGATCAATGGTGCGTGCAGGTCGATGGAAAATTACGAGCTTCCGCTCGATTAAGATACTGGGATCTGCTGACAAAGGTCGGTAGCCGGATCCTGACAGCTGCAATAGCAAGGATGTCCAAGAGAGAAGAGGCTGTCTTGTCTAAGCGGGTGGGGGAAGTGGCCGGATACGCGCGCTGGATGCAGTTCTGGCGGAGTATTGCCAGGAATTGCAGTCAGCCACTTACGCAGGTTTGTCGCATGCGGGGTGAAGGGTGAGATGTTTGATTGAAGCAGCACAGCGGACGAAATTACACTTACATAAATGCTTACAAATCGCCCCATCGAATAAAAAAATACACATATAACAAATACATAAGAAAAATAATCAGAAGCTTCCCAAGCTTACGACGAGGGTTCGATTCCCTTCACCCGCTCCAAACTTTCAGCTGCAATCGCCGGATTGATTTGCGTGGCTCCGCTGTTATTGGCGGCAGTGCAGGTCTGTCATGCTGCGGCACGGCATTTCAGTGTTGAGACGGCGTGCCAGTTGGTTTCGGGCCTGGGGTGCCGGTCGATAGCGCACGGTCTGTTTCCGCCACCGCCCGTGTCAGGGTTTCAAGCGCCTGGGCGGCATTCTGGCAGTTGTCCAGCAGCTGAAGCGGCAGGGCGGCCCTGGAAATGCGCATAAGGCCGATATTGCCCGCCATGCCCTTCATTTCATGGGCCAGGGCGCGCAGGCCGGGGCGATCTTCCGTTTTCACCGCTTCCGCCATCTGATCCAGGCGCCTGTGGATCATACGCAGCGATTCATCGATCAGCTGCTGCACCTTTTCCTCGCTCATATACCGCCGCAGGGAGGCGATTTGATCGGTATCCAGCACCGGGTCCGAATCGTGTCCACCGCCGCCGGTCGGCCCACCGCCTGACAGGGATGGGCCTTGCGCCGTGGGGGACGGGGCATCGGCCCGGACAGACTGCCTGGCTGCGCCCATGACGGCGACCAGCCGGTCGAATTCGATTGGTTTGGTCACCACGCCGCTCATGCCGGCCTTGAGATAGCGGTCACGCTGGTCGCTGAAGGCGTTGGCGGTGACGGCAAGAATCGGCAGGGTCCGCGCCTCTGGAATGGTGGAACGGATGATCTGGGTTGCCTCATCCCCCGTGATATCGGGCATCTGGATATCCATCAGAACCAGATCGAACTCCGCCGGAGCGGCGCGAATGGCGGCAATTGCGGCCGATCCGCTGTCGGCCAGGGTAACGCGGTGCCCCATCTGCACCAGGGCTTCGCGCAGCAGCTGGCAGTTCAGGTTATTGTCATCGACCACCAGGATCGACATGGCCGGCAGCGTCGGGGCGGCGGCGGCACCGCTGCGGGGCGACTCCATGCTGGCCGGGCTGGTCTGAATGGATTGATTGGCGATGGTGGAATTGGCCAGTTCGATCGGCAAGCGGATGGAGAAGCAGGCGCCCTGGCCCAAGGCGCTTTCCACCTGCAGCGTGCCGCCCATTTTCTCCACCAGGCCGCGGGCGATCGACAGGCCGAGGCCGCTGCCCAGAACCCCCATGCTGGATTGCTTCAGGCGGACGAACTGCTCGAAAATCCGCTCCTGATCGCTTGGATCAATGCCCGGTCCGGTATCCCGGACAGCCAGAAACAGCTCCGCCATACGGGGCGCGGTTTGCCGACAGGATCCGGTTATGGATATCGATCCTTTCTCGGTATATTTAACGGCATTTCCGACGATGTTATAAAGAACGTGGCGAATATTGTCATAGTCGCCCAGAAGTAATGTGGCCTCGCCAGACTCGATCTCGATCGAAAGCGACAGGTTCCGATCTTTGATCATGTCGTCAAATAAGGAATGAACGCCCTCGACCAGCTGGGATAGCGTAAAGACCTTGTCCGATCGGATCACAAAGCTGTTTTCAACCTTGGCATAGTCCAGGATCTGATCGACCAGTTCCATCAGATATCGGCCCGATCTCAGCGCAACCTGCACCAGATTGCGGTCTCCGCTGTCGGTCATCTTGCTGTTCAGCAGCTGCAGGGCGCCCAGAACCCCATTCAACGGGGTGCGGATATCGTGGCTGATGGCGGACAGGAAACGCGATTTGGCCTGCAAGCCTTCCATCGCGGCCAGACTGGTCCGCTTGAACTCCTCCCGTTCCCGGCCGATGCGCAGGGTTTCTTCGATCAGCAGTCCCAGAACCAGGATCCCGATCAGATTGCCGCCCACAAGGTAGGGCCACAATTTGCCCAGCACCCCAAGGGCGAAATCCGGCATCACCCCCAGAAAGAACGAGGGCAAGACGAAAAGCGACGCCAGCCCGCCGAGCGCCAGAAAGCCAAAGGCCCCCATCGATTTGCGCTTGAGTCGCCGGACGATCAGTGCGCCCAGCAACCCGGCCAGCATGTAAAGAAAGGGGCTGACCACGCCGCCAATCACCGCCGGTCCGCCAACGCTGTACCGGGCGAGCGCAGCCCCCGAGGCGGCCAGCAGGCCGCTGACCGGTCCGCCGAAGAAGCCGGCCAGAACCACGGGCGCCGCCCGCAAATCGAAGGTCGCGCCATCGGGCAGACGCACGGGCATCCGCACCACGATCACGGCCATGCTGGCCAGCAGCACCCCCAATGTGATGCGGCTGACCAAATGGTCCGAAGGCGGGCCAACCCGCACACTGATGAGGAAAATCAGCAGGGTGATCAGGCTCATCAGGCCCAAATTGTCGAGAACCCCATTCAGCATCGGCGTATCCTCAGCCCGGAGCGCGCCTGCCCGCAGGTCGCGCAATCCGCATGCTAATCCCGAGCGATTTACACCCAGGGTAGAGCATTCGTCTCAATAAAAACTTAAAGACAATACATCAAAAATAACATTGCGTTTATGTATATATAATTATTTTTCATGAGAAAGACGTTATTTTTTGGTTGATCGTAGCAATCAGTCTGGCAAATGATGGATCTCAGGACGGGGTCGCCCGATCCTCGCGGTGATTTGATCGGTCCAGCCCGGCGTAGCAACGCAAGGGGCTGGGGCTGGCAGCTTGCGCCGCGTCACCAAACGCTAAAGCGCCACGGCCCCGGTCGTGGATCCGCCCAGACCAAGGAGCCAAGCCATGCTACTGCCCGTTCTGCCATCCCGGATCGTCTGATCGACCCGCGATTTTCTCACCCCCGGCGACATTGCTGGGGCTGACGATCAATTTTCCCTTTCCATAGACGGTATTCGCCGAAATTCCACATTTCTGGCGGTGGGATTGCTGTGACCATGAGCCATTTTCCCCTGTTTTTTGATCTAGTCGGGCGCCGGGTGGCCGTCATCGGCGGCGGCGAATGGGCCGTGCGCAAACTGCGCCTGCTGGTGCCCCATGCCCCGGCGATCGACCTCTACGCGCCGGACGCGTCGCCAGCGGTGCTGGCCCTGGCCGCCGCCCATCCGGCCATCCGGTTGCATCGCCATAGGCCGGAGGCCGCAGCCCTGGCCGATGCGGCCTTCATTCTGGTGGCGGAGGAACAGGCCGACCGACGCGCCGCTGCGGCCGCCCTGGCCCATGCCAGCGGCCGGCCGGTCAATGTCGTCGATGATCCCGCCCGGTCCACGGTTCTGATGCCAGCGATCATCGACCGGTCGCCCATCCTGATCGCCATTGGCACCGGCGGGGCCGCGCCGCTGCTGGCCCGCACCCTGCGCAACCGGCTGGAGGCCCTGCTGCCCAAGCATCTGGGCAGGCTGGCCGGGCTGCTGGACCGGGTTCGGGCGCGGCTGCGGCGGCTGATCCCCGATCCCGACCATCGCCGTCAGGCGCTGGACCGGGCGCTGACTGCGGCGGAAGCGTTGCCGCCCGATCATTGGGCCGGGCTCGCCGACAGCCCCGATGACCTCGACAGCTTCGCCAACAGGTGCGCCAATCCGGATAGCGCTGTTCCAGGCTTTGGGCGAGTGGCGCTGGTTGGGGTTGGGCCGGGCGATCCTGACCTGTTGACGATCCGCGCCCATCGGCTGCTGGGCCAGGCCGATATCGCCCTCTATGACGAATTGGTGCCTGAGCCGATCCTCAATCTGCTGCGCCGGGATGCGACGCGCCTTTATGTCGGCAAGAAGGGCGGCGGCCCCTTCACCGCGCAGGAGGAGATCAACCGCCTGCTGCTGGAACATGCGCGGGCGGGCCGTCTGGTGGTGCGGTTGAAATCGGGCGATCCCTTCGTGTTCGGCCGAGGCGGGGAGGAACGCGACCATCTGATCGCCGCCGGGATTGCGGTGGAGGTGGTGCCGGGCATCACGGCGGCGCTTGGCTGTGCGGCCAGCGCCGGTATTCCGCTGACCCACCGGGACTATGCCTCTGCCCTGACACTGATGACCGGCCATGGACGGGAAGCGGGAGGCCAGGAAGGCGAGCCCTTTTCCGGCCTGACGCCGACCCCGCCGGATCGCGGCACGCTGGTGGTCTATATGGGCCGCCGCAATGCGGCCCGCCTGACCGGGCAGCTCTATCGCGCCGGGTATCGCCCGGATATCCCGGTCGCCTTCGTCACCAACGGCACCCGCCCGGATCAGGTGGTGACCACGGGCTATCTGGCCGATCTGCCGCATCTGGCGGCGACCACGCCGGATGGCCCTTCCCTGCTGTTCATTGGCGAGGCGGTGCGCCGGGCGCCCGCCTGGGCGTCTGCCTCCGCCGTACCCCCATCCTTTGCCGCCGCTGCGGAGTAATGCCATGAGTGCGCGAAAAATTGACAAATCCATCGATGCGGCCGCGCCGCGCGTGTTGACCGCCAACCGTTTGCGCGATGGCGCCATTGTCTATCGCCGCGCCGATGGCGGCTTTACCGAACGCCTGGCCGATGCGGCGGTGATCGATCCGGCCGGGGTGGAGGCGGCCCTGGCCGCGCTTCAGCCCGATCTGGCTGCGGCGCGCATCGTTGCCCCCTATGCCATTCCGGTGCGGATTGGCCCCGACGGCACCATCGCCCCGATCCAGTATCGCGAGCAGATCCGCGCGGCCGGGCCGACCATCGACTATCGCCCCACCCTTGTGTCCGAGGCCGCGCAATGACCGCCCATTCCCCGATCTACCGCTATGACGCATTTGACCAGGAGTTTCTGGATCAGCGCGTCGCCCAGTTCCGCGATCAGGTGGCCCGGCGGCTGTCCGGCGCCCTGAGCGAAGACGAGTTCAAGCCGCTGCGCCTGATGAACGGGCTGTATCTGCAACTGCACGCCTATATGCTGCGCATCGCCATCCCCTATGGCACCCTGTCCAGCGCGCAGGTGCGCCAGCTGGCCCATGTCGCCCGCCGGTACGACCGGGGCTATGGCCATTTCACCACGCGGCAGAACCTGCAATTCAACTGGATCAAGCTGGAGGAGATCCCCGACGCCATGGCCGATCTGGCCAAGGTGCAGCTACACGGTATCCAGACCAGCGGTAACTGTATCCGCAACATCACGACCGACCAGTTTGCCGGTGCCGCGCGGGATGAACTGGAGGATCCCCGTGTCTATGGCGAGATCATCCGCCAATGGTCCACCCTGCACCCGGAATTTTCCTTCCTGCCGCGCAAGTTCAAGATCGCCATCACCGGCGCCAGTCAGGACCGGGCGGCGGTGCGGGTACACGATATCGGCCTGACGCTGGTGCGCGATCCGGCGGGACAGATCGGCTTCGAGGTGCTGGTCGGCGGCGGGCTGGGCCGCACGCCGATGATCGGCAAGGTGATCCGCCCGTTCCTGCCCAAGCAGCATCTGCTGAGTTATCTGGAAGCCATCCTGCGGGTCTATAACGAAGCCGGGCGGCGCGACAATCTGTATAAATCGCGCATCAAGATCCTGGTGCACGAGATCGGGGCACAGGAAATGGCGCGCCGGGTGGAGGCCGAATGGGCCTTTACCCGTCAGGAAGGGATCGACCTACCCGCCGGGCTGGAAGACCGCATCCGCGCCCATTTCACCCCGCCGCCCTTCGCCGTGCTGGCCGACACGCCGCCCGAATTGTCGGCGGCGCTGGGGCGCGATGCTGCCTTCCGGCGCTGGTTCTGGGCCAATGTCGCGCCGCATCGCCAACCGGGCTATGCCATCGTTTCCCTGTCGCTGAAGCCAGTGGGCGGGATTCCCGGCGATGCCAGCGCCGACCAGCTGGATGCGATCGCCGATCTGGCCGATCGCTATGGCTTCGGCGATATCCGCGTCACCCATGCGCAGAACCTGGTCCTGCCGCATATCCGCCAGGCCGATCTGCCGGCGCTATGGCAGGCGTTGACGGCGCTGGATCTGGCAACGCCGAATATCGGCAAGGCCAGCGACATCATCGCCTGCCCGGGCCTCGACTACTGTTCGCTCGCCAATGCCCGGTCGATCCCGGTCGCCCAGCAGATTTCCCAGCGCCTGGCCGATTTGGACCGGCTGCACGCGATTGGCGATCTTCAGATCAAGATTTCCGGCTGTATCAATGCTTGCGGCCATCACCATGTCGGCCATATCGGCATTCTTGGCGTCGACCGGAATGGCGAGGAATATTACCAGATCACCCTGGGCGGATCGGCGGAAACCGATGCCGCCATCGGCCAGATTCTGGGCCCCGCCCTGCCCGCCGACCGGATTGCCGGGGCGATCGACACCCTGATCGACACCTATCTGACCCTGCGTCGCGACGGGGAACGGTTCCTCGACACCCTGCGCCGGACCGGCGCTGCCCCGTTCAAGGAGAACCTCTATGCCGCTGCTTAAAGCCGGGGCCGTGGTGCCCGATCCCTTCCTGCCAGTTACGGCAGAGACACTTGAAGCCGCCTCACCATCTTTGCCTCCTGTGCCCCTTTTGGTGCCGCTGGTCCTTGCCCCGGCGCACCGGGACCGGCTGGCGGCACATCGCCAACAGGGGCATGGGCTTGGTCTGGCGGTCGACCCGGCCACCGATATCCGCACCCTGGCCGATTGGCTGCCCGATCTGGATCTGGTCGCCCTGCACTTTCCGCGTTTCGGCGATGGCCGCGCCTATAGTCAGGCGCGGGTGTTGCGCCAGCGGCTGGGATTCGCCGGCGAAATTCGCGCAACCGGGCAGGTGCTGCGCGATCAGATGCTGTTCATGCTGCGCTGCGGTTTCGACGCGCTGGCCCTGCCCGACAGCGTGTCACCGCTGGAGGCGGCGGCCCAGTGGCAGGCGGCAGAGGCCGAATTCACCCGCTTCTATCAGCCGGCGGCGCGGGCGGGCGACCCGGTGATTGCCGCCGGCCGGGGCGTGGCGGCAGCGGCGGAATAGTCGGCTGGGTAAACGGCCAGGTATTCGACCGGTTCCGGGCTGGCTTGGGGGTCCGGATTGGCTTGGGGGGCGGCAGGCGCGTCCCAGGCCTCCAACACGCCGCCGATCCCCCAGGCCGGGTGATCGGCCGGATCGATCATCAGGGCGGGCAGGGCGTGGCGGCGATCTTCCACCAGCATGACATTGGCGGCCTGGGCCGCCTTGGCCAGCCGGTCCCGCACCGGCAGCAGGCGCGGCAGAATCGGCCGCAACCCCATGCCATGTGCCAGCGCGGCCAGATTCAGATGGGCGGCAACAATATTCGGGCTAGCGGCAAACAGGGCGGCCGGGCGATGGGCCAGGGTTGGCGCGGCCAAACCCACATGTAAGGGAATATCCGTCAGTCCGGCATCGCGCAGCAGGGCCACGGCGATAGCAAGTTCCGCCGGTTGGCGCAGACCCGGCAGAAACAGGCCGCAGGCGCGCAGCTGAGCCAGGCTGACGATACCGCGCCGGACCGCCGCAATCAGCCGTTCCACTGCCAGCAGCCCGGCCTGGGTGCCCGGCGATGGCAGGCCCAGAAGGATCGTGGCGATTACGGGCGTGGGCAGGGCGGCAATGGCGTCCAGCACGGCCAATCCATCCCCGGCAGGATCGGTCCAGGGAAATAGAATGGCGCGCGCGCCCGTGAGCGATCGGGCGGGCAGGCCGGCCAGATGCGTCGGCAGGTCGGTGGCAGGCCCGACCGGCTCCAGAACAAGAAAGCGCAGCATCGCGGCCTAACCGAACAGCAGGCCGGCGATCAGCAGGATCAGGATCGACAGCGGCAGGGACAACAGATTGAACAGGGCTGTCCTGTTGATGCCACGAGTGGCGGCCATCGCATTGGCTCCTTCAGTCGGGACCACGACGACCGTCGTGGCGCTTTAGCGTTTGGTAACGCGGCGCAAGCTGCCCAAGGCCAAGGCCCGTCAAATGCCCGCGGGGGACAAACCCCAGGAAAACAATGTGTTTTCCTTTCGATTTGTATTTTTATCTGTTCAGGGCAAAAACACAACCGAAAATTACAGCAGAGATCATTACAACATAAACTTGCTGTATATTGTCGTATCCCAGTCTATCCCTACCGCATCGTCGCGCCCAGGCTGTCGGTGATGCCAGTGACTTCGCCCACCGCGCGCTGCATGGTGATCGAGATATCCTGCGTCACCACCGCCTGTTCCTCGATGGCGGCCGAAACCAGGGCAGTCATTTCGCGCAACTGGCCGATACCGTCGCTGATGCCGGTCATCGATCCGTCCACGGCGGATGAAACGCTTTGCAATTCGGCAATCTGCTGGGAAATCGTTTCGGTTGCCGCGGCGGTTTGCCGGGCCAGCGTCTTGATTTCCCCCGCCACAACGGCAAAGCCCTTGCCGGCTTCCCCCGCCCGCGCCGATTCGATGGTGGCATTGAGCGCCAGCAGGTTGATTTGCGAGGCAATGCCTTGGATCAACTGAATGATCCCGGTCATCGCGCTGGCGGTCTGGCGCAGCTGCAGGGCGGCGGCCCCGGTCTGCTCCACCCGCTGGTGCATGGTGTCGGCCGACACCCGGCCGCGTTCGATATTCTGCGCAATTTCCTTGACCGACAGGCTCATCTCCTCCGAGGCGGCGGCCACCGCCTCGATATTCGCGAGGGTGGCCTGTGCGGCGGCGATGGCCCCCAGGCGGGATGTCATCATCGCCGTAATGTCGCA
Organism: uncultured Comamonadaceae bacterium; assembly: GCA_964428065.1. Lineage (GTDB taxonomy): Bacteria > Pseudomonadota > Alphaproteobacteria > Elsterales > Elsteraceae > CAYRWZ01. Next base: position 11,061 of record CAYRWZ010000004.1, read on the forward strand.
GGCATATTTGACCACCTTGTAGATACGGCCATTGGCATCGAAAACCGGGTTATAGCTGGCCTGAAGCCAGACCAGCCGGCCATCCTTGCCGATGCGCTGATGGGTGCCGTTGAAAAACTCCCCACTGCGCAGCTTTTGCCAGAAGGCCTGATAGTCGGGGCTGTTTGCCTCGGCCTCGGCAACGAACATCCGGTGATGCCGGCCGCGTACCTCGTCCAGCGTATAGCCGGTGGCGCGCAGAAAATTCTCGTTCGCTTCCAGGATGATGCCGTCCAGGTCGAACTGGATTACCGCCTGCGCCCGGTCGATGGCGTTCAGCTGACTGACCACATCGGCGCCCATCCGCTTTTGCGCGGTGATGTCGGTTGCGTATTTGATCACCTTCATCAAGGCGCCGGACGGATCGCGGATCGGGCTGTAGGTCGCCTGTATCCAGATCTCCCGCCCGCCTTTGCCCAGACGCCGATATTCCGCCGTCTGGAAGTGGCCCTGGCGCAGATCGTTCCAGAAATTGCGATACTCGGCGCTTTGCGCATAGTCGGCATCGACAAAGATCTGGTGGTGACGCCCCTGGACCTCCGCCAACGTGTAGCCCATGGTCGCCAGGAAAATATCGTTGGCCCATTCGATGGTGCCATCCATAGCGAAGTGAATTACGGCCTGGGATTGCTGGATCGCGGCAATCTGCCCACGAAACTCTGCTTCGCGCAGGGCCTTTTCGGTGATGTCGGTGGCGAATTTCACCACCTTTTCCACCCGCCCCCGTGAATCGAGGATCGGCGTGTAGGTCGCCTGAATAAAGACCCGTTTGCCATTGCGGCCAAACCGCATGTATTCGGCCTGCTGAAACTCCCCCCGCCCCAGGGCGGCCCAAAAGCCGCGATATGCGGCACTTTCCCGTTCGGCTGGATCGACGAACAGGCTGTGATGGCGGCCGACAATATCCGCCAGTTCATAGTTGACGATGGCCAGAAACACCGCATTCGCCCACAGGATCGTCCCATCGGGGGCGAAGTGGATGATCGCCTGCGACCGATCAATCGCATCAATAATGCTACGGGTCTCATGGGAAGCGCGTGTGAATAGCAGCATGATGCGAGTCCTCGTGGTTAGAGGAAAAGGCATGTTGAACCACGCTCAACAAGCAATAGCCTGCTGATTGTCATCATCCCTGATGCAATACATGATTGACAGCCGAAAGACGCCTGCAAATTTGCGTCTTTTTTTCCTTACTCTGCGGATAACATGACATTCGCGCCATCAGCAAGCGAAAATGACACATTTTTTGTCAAGAAACTGAAATTAATTTTATCGAATATGAATGTATTCTGTGTATTACTTCGTTAAGTATAAATATAAAAATACCATTACATCGGACAAGCGTTAGTATGACTTAGATAAGTGTGCCTACTTTTTGATCAGACAAAAGTAATCTGCCGGTCTACGAAAGAATGCTTCGAAACCATGTTTTAATAGAACCTGGGCGACTATCGCCAATTAGGCGTGATTTGCCGAAATAAGCGAGGGGGAAATCAGAGAATGAACGCAAAAATTGTGTTGAGTGTTGCTGCCCTTGTGGGGGCCATCACCCTGGTCAGTCCCTCCAAGGGGGCGATGGCCCAAGCGGCGCAGGATTTTATTCTGGAAAATCGGACCGGTTACACCATCGAGGAAGTGTACGTCGCGCGGCCCAGTAGCAAGACGTGGGGGCGGGACATTCTGGGCGAAGGCGTTTTGGAAAACGGCACCCGGAAGACGGTTCG
>CAYRWZ010000004.1:12845-50421 GCA_964428065.1 uncultured Comamonadaceae bacterium
AACCAACGCCTGCCAATGGGATATCCAGGTCAAATACGATGACGGCACGGTGGTTGAATGGGAAAAGGCCTTCAACCTGTGCACCATCAGCCGTCTGGTGCTCTATTACGATGCCAACAGCGACACCACCAGCGCCGAGTGGGAATAAGGATGTAACCCCCCGCCCGGCAAAAAGGGCGGGGGTGGTCCCCTTTATTCTTCCTCGTGGAAGGCTTCTTCGCGCTTCTTGCGGATAGCGGGGCTCAGGATCGCGATCAGCGCCAGCGTGGCCAGCACCAGCATCACGGCGGAAATCGGCCGCTCCAGGAACACCATGGCATTGCCGCGCGACAGCAGCATGGCGCGGCGCAGATATTCCTCCATCATCGGCCCCAGAATGAAGCCCAGCAACAAGGGCGCGGGCTCGCATTCCAGCTTGGTCAGCAGGTATCCGGCCAGCCCGAAGGCGACCATGACATATACGTCGAACGGATTGTTGTTCAGGCTGTAAACGCCGATGCAGCAAAAGGCCAGGATCGCCGGGAACAGCACATGGTACGGCACCGACAAGAGCCGCACCCAGACCCCGATCAGCGGCAGGTTCAGCAAGACCAGAAATAAGTTGCCGATCCACATCGAAACAATGACGCCCCAGAACAGCGTCGGCTGTTCGGTCATCACCATCGGGCCGGGCTGAACCCCCTGGATGATCATCGCGCCGACCATCAGCGCCATCACCGGGTTGGACGGAATCCCCAAGGTTAGCATCGGGATGAAGGAGGTTTGCGCCCCCGCGTTATTGGCCGATTCTGGCCCGGCAACGCCCTCGATCGCCCCCTTGCCGAAATCCTGCGGACGGCGGGAAATTTTCTTTTCCAGCGAGTAGGCGGCGAAGGAGGACAGCATGGCCCCGCCGCCCGGCAGGATCCCCAGCAACGATCCCAGCGTGGTGCCGCGCAGGGTGGGTTTGACGATGCGGCGGAAATCCTCGCGCGTCGGCAGCAGGCCGGTCACGCTTTTCACCATCACCGTCCGGTCTTTTTCATTCTCCAGATTGCGGATGATCTCTCCCAGTCCGAACATCCCCATAGCCAGCGCAACGAAGCTGATGCCGTCGGCCAGGTCGGGGATATCGAAGGTGAAGCGCTGGGTGCCGGAGGTGACGTCGGAGCCGACCAGCCCCAGCAGCAGCCCCAGCACGATCATGGCAATCGCCTTCAGCACCGACCCATGGGCCAGGGCGACGGAGGCGATCAGGCCCAGCACCATCAGCGAGAAATATTCCGCCGGGCCGAATTTCAGCGCCAGCTCGGCCAGCGGTGGGGCGAACAGCGCCAGCAGGAAGGTTGCCACCGTGCCGGCGAAGAAGGAACTCAGCGCCGCTGCGCCCAGGGCCGCGCCCGCCCGCCCCTTTTTCGCCATCTGATAGCCGTCTAGCGCGGTGACGACCGAGGAGGATTCGCCCGGAAGATTGATCAGGATCGCGGTTGTCGATCCGCCATATTGGGCGCCGTAATAGATGCCTGCCAGCATGATGAGAGAGGTTTCCGGCGGCAGGGCGAAGGTGGCGGGCAGCAGCATCGCAATGGTCGCCACCGGCCCCAATCCGGGCAGAACGCCGATCAGCGTGCCCAGCAGCACCCCGATGAAACAGTACATCAGGTTCAGGGGGGTGACGGCCGCCGAAAGACCGAGCCCCAGATTCGCCAGCAATTCCATGGATCATCCTCCCCCGGTGATCGCGTGATGTGGTGGTAATGCCCGATCGTTCGGGGGTCAGCCGCCCAGCCAGGTGCCGACCAGCGGTATCGGCAGCCCCAGGGCCTTCAGAAACACACCGATGCAGAACAGGGTCAGCACCACCGCCATGATCAGCGCGGTTTGCACACGGAATTTCACGCTGGCCAGCGCCGACAGAACAACCAGCAGCGGCAGGGCGACCAGCATGCCGGTGCCCCGTACCAGAATGCCGAACAAGAGGCAGCTGACCAGAACGATGACCAGGCCGCGCCAGGCGAAATCGGTTGGCCGGTCACCATTGCCGCGCAGTAAGGCGCGCAGCGTGATTGCCAGTCCCAGGACCAGCAGCAGACCGGAAAGCAGCGTGGGGAAATAGCCCGGTCCCATGCGGACCGCCGTTCCCATACGGTAATCCTGTGCCAGGAACAGGAACGCAGCCCCCGCTGCGATAAACACCAACCCCGAAAGAAAATCTTTCGGATGCCTGATTCCCAGCGCCATACCCTTGGTTCCCCCCGATTGCGTTGCACGTTGGCATCACGCCCTTGCGTCTAACGCGCAAGTTGGGATCAGTCTGCGGCAATTCGGGCTGGATTGACCAGCCCGAATTGCCTCTGCGACACTAAGGAATTGCGGGAAATGGCGCCGGCCGGACCGGCGTTAATCGGCGTAGGCGCCGGCGGCCTGAATGATCGGGGTCCATTTGGCGATTTCGCTGGCCAACAGGCCGCCCAGGGCATCTGGCGTCGCCTTGGCCACGGGGACCGGGTCGGTGCCGACGTCCTGGAAGCGCTGCTTCAGTTCCGGCTCGGCCAGGGCGGTCGCCAGCGCCTTGGTCAGCGCGGCCAGAATCTCGGGCGGGGTGCCCTTTGGGGCATAGGCGCCGTGCCAGACCGACAGCTCAAACCCTGGCAGACCGGCCTGGGCCAGCGTCGGGACCTCGGGCAGGCTGGGGATGCGCTCTGCCGTGGTCACGCCATACACCTTGACGCGCCCGCCCTTGATCTGGCTGACGGTGTTGGTGGTCTGGTCGCACATCATGTCCACCTGACCGCCCATCAGGTCGGTCATGGCGGGGCCTGTGCCGCGATAGGCGATGGTCACCAATTCGGTATCCAGCGCCTTCTGGAACAGCATGCCGCACAGATGCGCCGCCCCGCCGATGCCGCCATGGGCATAGGATACGCGCCCCGGATTGGCCTTTACCCAGGCGATCATTTCCTGCAGCGAATTGGCGGCCATGCCCGGTTTGGCGACGAAGGTCATCGGCGCTTCGGTGATCAGGCCCAGCGGTGCCAGATCCTTGACCGGGTCGAACGGCAGTTTGCGGTACATGGCCGGGCTGACCGCCAGGCCGATATGGTGGACCAGGATCGAATAGCCGTCAGGCAGCGCCTTGGCCACGCGGCTGGCCCCCAGGGTGCCGCCGGCGCCTGCCACATTTTCCACCACGATGGTCTGGCCCAGCGCCTTGCCCATGAATTGCGCCGTAACCCGGGCCACCGTATCGGTCGGCCCGCCGGCGGCATAGGGCACCACCATGATGATTGGCCGGGTGGGGAAGGATTGGGCGGCGCTATCCGTCAGCGGAACGGCAGATACGACTGTGGCAGCCCCTAATACTCCCAAAACGCGAACGGTCTTACGGGAAAATCTCGTCAAAAATCCCACAGTCATTACCCCCTTCTTTGCCAATCTTTCTTAAAACTAAACCATTGAATCTTCCGAGGGGCAATCACGTAAGACAAAAAAAGAATGGCGGGGATTTACCCCCGCCATTCCGTGAATACCGATTATTCAAGTATTCAGTCGGCGTAGACACCCGCTGCCTTGATCACCGGCGTCCATTTATCGATTTCTGCCTTCAGATGGGCGCGCAGTGCATCGGGCGTCACCTTTTCCGGGGCCACGGGTTCAGTGCCCAGTTCGGCGAAACGCTGAACCACCATCGGATCTTTCAGGGCCTCGCCCAGGGCCTTGACCAGCTTGTCGATCACCGGCTTCGGCGTGCCCTTGGGGGCATAGAGGCCGTGCCATACCGCCACTTCAAACCCCTTCAGGCCGGATTCGTCCATGGTCGGCAGGTCGGACAGCGACGGCACGCGGGTCTTGGTCGTCACCGAGTAAGCCTTGATCTTGCCGCCCTTGATCTGGCTGGTGGTGTTGGTGGTCTGGTCGCACATCAGATCGACCTGCCCGCCCAGAAGATCGTTCATCGCCGGGCCGGTGCCGCGATAGGACACGGTCTGCATTTCGGCCTGGATCGCGCTCATGAACAACATGCCACACAAGTGCGAGGCAGAGCCGACGCCGGCATGGGCGTAGGACACCTTATCCTTGTTCTGCTGCACATACTTGACGACATCGGCCATGCTCTGCGCCGGGAAATCGGCCTTGGCGACAAAGGTCATCGGCACGTCGGTGATCAGGCCAACCGGTTCGAAATCGCCGATGGCGTCGTAGGGCAGCTTGCGATACAGGCCAACGCTGGTCGCCTGGCCGATATGGTGCAGCAGCAGGGTGTAACCATCCGGGCTGGCCTTGGCGACCCGCGCCGCACCAAGGGTGCCGCCGGCGCCGCCGACATTTTCGATAATGATTTGCTGGCCCAGGGATTTGCTCATCGACTGGCCGACCAGCCGGGCAACCGTATCCGTCGGCCTGCCGGCCGCGAACGGCACCACCACCGTGATGACCTTATTCGGATAATCCTGCGCATGGGCCGTGCCAACCGCGGCGATCATGGCGGTAGCGGCAGCCAGGGCCTTGATCCGTACTGTCATTCGTGTTCCTCCCCAGGATTTGAAACAGAGTTTTCTGGTATTTGTCCCATTACAGTTGCGACGGATTTTCCCGTCTGCAAGGCGCAATTCGTCGCTCAGGGCGAATTTGTCGATTGCTGCAATGCAGCGTTGGCAATCTCTGTCGGCAGCCTGATCCGCTCGGGCGGGAAAATCAGCGACACGGTAGTGCCTTTGCCCAGATCGCTGTGCAACAGCATGATCCCGCCATGCAACTCGACATAGGCCTTGGTCAGCGGCAGGCCCAGCCCAGTGCCCTCGGTGGCCCGGTGATCCTCGTTCCGCACCTGGCCGAAGGGGGCCAGCACTTCCTCCAGCCGATCGGGCGGGATGCCGACGCCATTGTCGCTGACCCGGATGGCAAGCCCGCCATCCGCCTGCCGCTCGGTCGCCAGCTCCACCCGCCCCCCGGCGGGGGTGAATTTGATCGCATTGGTCAGCAGGTTGATCAGGATGCTTTTCATTTTGGTCCGGTCGCCGCGCAGCACCAGATGCGGCTGCGGCAGGGAAAACTCCAGTTCCACCCCGCTGCGGGCGGCACGGCCGCGCACCAGCACATGAACATCGCTGGCCAGGGCGCCCAGCGACAGATCCTCCTCGCTCAACTGCTCTTTGCCGGCTTCGACCTTGGCATAATCCAGCAGGGTGTTGATCAGATCCAGCAAATGCCGGCCGGCCTGATGGATGCTGTCCAGATAATCGGCCTGTTTTTCGTTCAGGCGGCCGAAAAACTGGCCTTGCAACACTTCGGCAAACCCGATCACGGCATTCAGCGGCGTGCGCAGTTCATGGCTGACATTGGCCAGGAACATCGATTTGGCCACAACGGCCGCCTCTGCCGCATCGCGGGCGGTTTCCATATCCTGGGTAACGGCACGCAAATGCTGTTCCTGATCGCGCAGGTGCCGCTCCCGCCGGACGGAATTGGTCACGTCCGATACCTGGATCAGGCAGCCGGCCTCGCCAAACGGTTTGACCTGGATCAGCTGTTCCAGCAATTCGCGGTTACCGTCAACCAGCACGGAATACAGCGGCAAGGGCGGACGGTTGAGCGACGGCGTCAGGACTGACGTGCGCCGCCGCTGACAGGCATCTTCTACGGCCACCAGCAGCCGCTTGGTGACCTGGCCGGGGAACAGGCCCTCCAGCGTGCGGCCGGCGGCCTGGTGGGACATCACGCCCGACCGTTCGGCCAGCCAGGAATTCCAGTACAGAACCCGCCCTTCGCCATCCAGCAGGATGATGCCGATTTCCAGCCGGTCGATCAGATCCAGTGCCGAACTTTCATCCCGCAAGGACATCAGGCCAGACCGTGGGCGGCAAGGTGTGAGGCGGAGAGCGTCTTGAACATCTCTGCCGATGCCACATCCAGCACCATGACGATATAGCCGGAGATCGCGCGGGTGGTCAGGTTGAACTCGATGCGGAACAGCATGAGCATTTCTTCCGCACCGCTTTCGCCGGACAGGACGCCGCCGGGCGATCCGATGCGCAGGTCGGGCACGGTATTGTCGATCCTGAGGCCGAACTGGTTGACCAGTTCGCCCAAAAACGCGTTCAGGATGATGTTGCCCACCTCGATCAGCGCATCGCGCTCGGTCTCGGTGAAGGTCTCGATCGGCACATCCTCGTGCAGCAGATGGCGGACCAGCTCCAGGCTTTGATGTTCCGGGAACAGAAGATAGGCCGTGCCATCGATTTCCCCACCGAACCGGGTATCGATCCCGCACAGTTTCTCCAGGCCCATCGAATAGCAGCGCTGCACCATCTGATCGCGGCTCAGCAGTTCGAAGGATGGGATGGTCAGCCCAACCTCGTCCGCCACCAGATCGGACAGCGATGCCGCCGCGCGGCCCATCGCGATATTGGTAAATTCGGTAATCAGATCGGTTTCGGCTTCGGAAAATGCGATCATGCGACAGCAAGCCTTTCCCAACTGACGATCAGATCTTCAATCTTGGCATCGCTGACCGGCTTGGCAATGAAGCTGCAGCCAACTTGCTCGGCCCGCTGGCGCGTGGCGTCCTGAATGTTCGCCGTGACCAGCGCCATTTTCACGCCGGGCAGCATTTCTTTTAGTTTTTCCGCCAGGGTCAGCCCATCCATGTCGGGCATATTGAAATCGATGGTCGCGCCGTCGATGCGGATATCCTTGACCTTGTCCAACGCCTCCAGTGGCCCGTCGGCCTCCACGATCACCCAATCCGGTCGCGGTTTGGTGATCAGAGACGCCACAATACGCCGCGATAACCGACTGTCATCCACCACCAAAATCGTCTTCGACATGCTGCTGGAACCTCTCCCCCAACCACCCTCTCGACCGTAGACGATAGGGTGACTTCGGTAAAGCCGGGTTAACGCCAAATTGGATAGTTCAGAGGGGGTGATTACCTTGTTGGTATTGATTGCTCCAATCGGGCCGCGCAAAACTTGAATTCTGGGATCTTTCCGAACGGGTCCAGCGCCGGGTTGGTCAGCAGGTTGGCGGCCGCCTCGGTATAGCAGAAGGGCAGGAACACAAGATCCGGCGGCAGGGCCGGATCGGGCCGGGCGACGGCGGCGATGCTGCCGCGCCGCGTCGTCAGCCGCACCTCCGCCCCCGGTGCAATGCCGCGCGCCGCCATCAAGTCCGGCGACAGGGCGATGAAGGGTACCGGCTCCAGCGCGTCCAGCAGGGTCGCGCGGCGGGTCATCGCGCCGGTATGCCAATGTTCCAGCACCCGGCCCGTGGTCAGGATCAGCGGAAAGTCTGCGTCCGGCTGTTCGTCGGGCGGCACCAGCCCGACCGGCACCAACCGGGCGCGTCCGCTCGGGGTCGGGAACCGGTCGCCGAACAGGATCGGCTGGCTCGGGTTGCCGGGTTCCCCGGCCGGGTACATCACCGACCCCTCCTCCTCCAGCCGCTTCCAGGTGATATGTGCCAGCGACGGCATGACCCGCGTCATTTCGGCAAAAACCTCTGCCGGGCCGTCATAGGACCAGGTCAGCCCCATTTCCCGGGCCATGGCCTGAACGATGTCGAGATCCTGTCGCGCCGCGCCAGGGGGCGGTAGAACCGGGAGGGCCAGCTGAACCCGGCGGTCGGTGCTGGTGAAGCTGCCCGATTTTTCGAAAAAGCTGCTGGCGGGCAGCACCACATCGGCGTGCCAGGCGGTTTCGGTCAGGAAGATATCCTGCACCACCAGATGCTTGAGCTTGGCCAGCGCCTGCCGGGTATGGGTCAGGTCCGGGTCGGACATGGCCGGGTTTTCGCCCATGATATATAGGCCTTCGATCCGCCCGGCATGGATGGCATCGGTGATTTCAACCACGGTCAGGCCCCGCTCGGGGGACAGCGGCTGGCCCCATTCGGTCTCCACCACCGCGCGGCGCGCGGCATCGCCGACTGGCACATAATCCGGCAGCATCATCGGGATCAGCCCGGCATCAGACGCCCCCTGGACATTGTTTTGACCCCGTAACGGATGAAGCCCGCTGCCGGGTTTGCCGATATGCCCGGTCAAAACTGCCAGGGCGATCAGGCAGCGCACCGTATCGGTGCCATGGACATGCTGTGACACGCCCATGCCCCAGAAGATCAGCGCGCGCCGGGCGCGGGCATAGCGCCGGGCCAGATCGCGGATGGTTGCGGCGTCGATCCCGCAAATGGCGGCCATGGCGTCGGGCTGAAACGTGCCCAGCCGGATGGCCAGATCGGCAAAGCCATCGGCCATGCGATCCAGATAGTCCGTGTCCCCCAGCCCCTCGGCGACGATGGTGTGCAGCATCGCCCCCAGCAGGGCAACATCGCTGCCGGGCCGGTGCTGCACCATGGTCCGGGCATGGCGCGCCAGTGCCTGACCGCGCGGGTCGATCACGATCAGATCAGCCCCGCGCTGCGCGGAATTCTTGATGAAGCTGGCGGCAACCGGGTGGTTCACGCTGGGATTGGCGCCGATGACGATGATCAGATCGGCGTCCAGTGCGGCTTCGAACGGCGCGGTGACGGCACCGGAGCCGATCCCCTCCAGCAGCGCCGCGACTGAGGAGGCGTGGCATAGCCGCGTGCAGTGATCGACAGTGTTGGTGCCGAAGCCCAGCCGGATCAGCTTCTGGAACAGATAGGCTTCCTCGTTGGAGCCTTTGGCCGATCCCAACCCGGCCAAGGCTGCCCCACCTTTACTGGCGCGGATGGCGCGGAAGCCGGCGCCGGCGCGCGCCAGCGCCTCCTCCCAGCTGGCCGGGCGGAAATGGGTCCAGGGATTGGCCGGATCGAGCCTGAGCTCGGCGGATTTCGGCGCATCGTCCCGGCGGATCAGCGGCTGGGTCAACCGATGCGGATGGTGGGCATAGTGGTAGCCGAACCGCCCCTTGACGCACAGCCGGGCATGATTGGCCGGGCCGTCCCGCCCCTCGACGGCGATGATGCGGTCCCCCGCCACCTGCACCCGCATCTGGCAGCCGACGCCGCAATAGGGGCACAGGGTATCGATTGCCCGCTCGGCAGTGACGGCGCGCACCCCGTCGGCACCGACGAGGCTGGACGGCATCAACGCCCCGGTCGGGCACGCCTGCACACATTCGCCGCAGCCGACGCAGCTGCTGGTCCCCATAGGATCGGCCTGATCGAACACGACGCGCGTGGCCTCGCCCCGCCCGGCCAGGGCGATCACGTCATTGCCCTGAATCTCGGTGCAGGCGCGCTGGCACAGGCCGCACTGGATGCAGGCATCCAGATGCACGGCCATGGCCGGGTGGCTGGTATCAGGCGGGGGCGGTGCGGCGTCGGGGCTGCGCGGAAAGCGGGCCGGGTCCGCCCCGGCGGCATCGACCCAGTGCCAGAGCGCCGCCTGCGGATCGCGCCGGGTTGGCGGCTGATCGCTGGCCAGCAGTTCCAGCACCAGTGTGCGGGCGCGGCGGGCGCGCGGGCTGTCGGTCCGCACCACGGCGCCCGGTGTGGGGGCGCGGATGCAGGACGCCACCAGGCTGCGCTCCCCGTCGATTTCCACCAGACAGGCGCGGCAATTGCCGTCGGGCCGATAGTCGCGCGCCGGGCGGTGGCACAGATGCGGCAGGCTGCTGCCCAGGCGCTGCGCCACCTGCCACAGGCTTTCGCCCGGCTGGGCCTCGACCGTCCGGCCATCCAGGGTGAAGCGGATCGGCTCCGTCATCGGCTGTCCCCTCTCCCCGCATCCGGGCCAAGGAAATGGCGCTGGATCGATTGCCAGCTATTCGGCACTGCCTGCCCCAGCCCGCAGATCGATCCGTCGCGCATGACGGCGGCCAGATCGTCCAGCTGTGCCCAGTCCAAATCTGTCCAGTCCCAATCCGCCCCATCCAGCGCGGCGGCCGCCTTGACTGTGCCCACCCGACACGGCGTACATTGGCCGCAGCTTTCATGGCGGAAAAAGGCGACCAGATTGCGCACCACCAGGCGCAGATCGTCCCGATCCGACAGGGCGATCACCGCACCAGAGCCGACGAAACAGCCCTGCGCCTCCAGCCGTCCGAAGGCGAGCGGCAGATCAGCCAGGTGCGCCGGCAGAATCCCGCCCGAGGCCCCGCCGGGCAGATAGGCGGCCAGCCGGTGACCGGGGGCCATGCCGCCGCCATACTCATCGATCAACTCGCGGGCGGCGATGCCATTGGGCGCGCAATAGACGCCGGGCCGGGCCACCGCGCCCGACAGCGAATACCAGCGCAAGCCAACCTCTCCCCGTCGGCCATGGCTGCGCCACCAGTCCACGCCCTGACGCAGGATCTCCGCCACCCAATAGAGGGTTTCGACATTGTGGATCAGCGTTGGCCGGCCGAACAGGCCCTGCTGCGCCGGATAGGGCGGCTTGTGCCGGGGCAGGCCCCGCTTGCCTTCCAGGCTTTCCAGCAGGGCCGATTCTTCGCCGCAGATATAGGCCCCGGCCCCCCGCCGCAGATGGATGCTGCCGGGGGCGGCCAGACCCAGGCGTTCCAGCGTGGCAATCGCCGCCGCCAGTGGCGCGCGCAATTCCGCATATTCGTCGCGCAGATAGACATACAGCGTATCCGCCCCGACGCAGCGGGCGGCGATCAGCGCGCCATCCAGCACGCGGCCCAGATGGCGGGTCAGCAGGTGCCGGTCCTTGAAGGTGCCGGGTTCGCCCTCGTCAGCGTTGACGACCAGAACGCGCGGGCCGGGCTGGCCGGCAACCAGCCGCCATTTGCGCGCTGCCGGGAACCCCGCCCCGCCCATGCCGCGCAGATCGGCCTGCTCCAGCAGGTCAAGGATGGTGGTGGCGCTCAATTCCCCCCGGCGCAGGCGTTCGAATTCCGAAATCTCAGCCGGATCGATTGGCGAGTCGGCGTCTGCACTCATGCCGGGTTCGGTGATCCATGTCGCAGGCGCCCGGTCGCAGGCCCCGATGCAGGATGTCGGCTCCGCCCCCGGCTGGGCCAGCAGATCGGCACTGCCCCGCAGCGCGCAGGTCAGGGATGTGCAGACCCGCACCCGTCGCCGCTGCTGCGCCGCCGCCGCGTCGCCAATCAGATCGAAATTGTGATAGAAGCTGGCCACCGCATAGACTTCGGCCTGGGGCAGGCGCAGCCGTTCGGCCAGGGCGGCCAGATGCGCGCGCGTCAGGCCGCCGAACCGGTCTTGCAGCCGATGCAGATATTCGATCAGCAGGTCGGGGGCCAGAGGGCCGTCGCCCAGCAGCGGGTCAATCGCCGCCAAGGCCGCGTCTTGCGTGTCCATCCCGCCAGAACCCCCCCCATCGCGTTCCTGTTGCCCACAAGGCTAGGCCCAGGGCCGGATGGCATCAAGCAACATGAGGGGAGGAGGGGCGGTGGATGCAGCGTCAGGCCGGTACCAGCCGGTTGATCACGCGGGAGACGATGACCGCCGCGCCGATCACCAGGGCAACTGCCGACAGATGCCAGAACAGCAGAACGAAGCCGTTGTCGAAACCGTGGTACAGGCTGAGAGAAATCGACGCCAGGGCGGCGGAGGCCAGCCCACCCAGCAGCCCGATGGTCACGGGGTCGAACGGCAGGGCACGGCGCAGCGCCAGCATCATCGGCACCACGGTCAGAACCCCTGTCAGGCTGATATTGCGGAAGCAATGCCAGCTGACCACCCAAACTGCATGGCCGCCCTGGTCCATGCTCCAACTCTGCCAGCAGCCGATGCCGATGCTGCCCAGCCACAGGCTCAAGGGGGCCAGGGGCAGCAGTTTCACCCAGCGCGGGCAATCGGGCAGGGCGGCGCGGAAGGCGGCATAGCAGGCGGCAATCGCGGTCAGCAGGGGGGCCAGCAGTTCAATTTGATAATCCAGCCGTCCAATCATCTGGCTGAAATCCGGACGCAGGCCGACCGACAGCACCACCAGGGCCAGGAACACCACGGTCATGACCAGCCAGACCGCCGATTGCAGCGATACTGGCGGCAGCCGCTTCACCCGGTCGGCCCGGTTGGCCAGCATTTCGATCAGATCCTCGCTGCGCATGCTCCAGCCCTTCTGTCGGTCCCCTGCTCTGAACGGTCTCGTCCCTTATCGGTCGTCTGGCCCCTGGCCCGATCCGTCCCGCATCATCATTGCTCGTAGTGCCTTGATCGCCCGGTGGGTGGCAACCTTCAGCGCTGCGACGCTCATGCCGGTTTCGGCGGCGGCTTCGACCAGGGTGAATTCCCGCAATTTCAACAATTCCAGCGCCATCCGCTGACCATCGGGCAGGCGGGCGATGGCGGCCCGCAGGGCGGCGGCATCGTCCTTCTGCTCTAAAAGGTCTTTCGCCCCATCTGCCGTCGAGGTTTCGGGAAAATACTCAACCGTGGTCTCGTTCCGCCCGCGCCGGGTCTGGCGGCGGATCGCATCCAGCGTGCGGTGGCGGACAATGCCATGCAGCCACGGCCGAAACGGCCGCGCGGGATCGTAAGTGTGGCGCACCAGATGCAGCGACAGCAGCACGTCCTGCACAATGTCCTCGGGGTCGCTGGTGGTCCGGGCGATGCTGCGGATCAGGGCGCGGATCTGCGGGGCGATTTCCAGCAGCAGGGTGCGATAGGCGGCCTTGTCGCCATCCTGGGCCGCACGCATCAGCGCCGCCCAGCGGGCCTCGTTAGGGTGGGGGGACGGCGGCGGCCCGGCGGTCATTGCGGCCCGGTCACGCCGACCTTGCGATCAGCAGGCCAAGGATGAAGGCGCCGAGGGCGATGCGATACCAGGCAAAGGGGGCAAAGCCGTGGCGACCGACAAAGCCGATCACCGCCTTGACCACCAGCAGGGCGGTGATAAAGGCGGTGACGAACCCGATGGCCACCACCGTTGCCCCGTCCAGCGTCAGCGTCGCCCAGTTCTTGTACAGATCGAACACCACGGCCCCCAGCATGGTCGGGATCGCCAGGAAGAAGGAAAATTCTGCGGCCGTCTTGCGCTCCACCCCCATCAGCAGCGCACCCATGATGGTCGCACCAGAGCGCGATACGCCCGGAATCATGGCGATGCACTGAAACAGGCCGATGCGGAAGGCGAGGGAGGGGGAAAAGCGGGCGATATCCGTATGCCGGGCCGGGGGCACCCGCGCCTCGATCACCAGAATGGCAATGCCGCCCAGGATCAGGCTGCAGGCCACCACATAGGGCGAAAACAGCACCTGCTTGATGAAGCCGTGGGCGGCGGCACCAATCACCATGGATGGCAGAAAGGCCAGGATCACGGCCACCGCAAACCGCCGGGCGGCCGGATCGCGCGGCAAGCCGATCAGCACCCCCCACAAACGCTGGAAGTACAGCAGAATGACAGCGGAAATCGCGCCAAGCTGGATGATGATTTCGAAGATCTTGCCCGGCGGGCCTTCAAAGCCCAGAAGGTCGATCAGCAGGATCAGGTGGCCAGTGGAGGATACGGGGATGAATTCGGTCAGTCCTTCGACAATCCCCAACAACGCCGCTTGCAGTGACGATCCCATTGCCGCTCCGACCCTACGCCGCTTTCGGCCCGTCCACGGGGGGTGGGCCGTTGACCAAAGGAAACCAGAAATCTGGGCAAAGAAAAGGCGCGATCCGCAGCCGGACCGCGCCTGTTCCGTGACGTCGAAACCGCTTACTTCGCGGTGTCGTTGTAGTACTTCACTGCGGCGGCAACGCTCTCGGCCTTGCAGCCCAGCGAGAAGGCGGCAACGCGGGCGCGGCCGCGGACATCGTTCTCGCCGGTCAGCATGGCGCCGACCATGGCAGCCTGCGCATCCTTGGCGGCAATCGCGCCGACCTTGTCTTCCTGGGCCTGGTTCAGCGCGCCCTGGCAGATGCCGGCCGACTGCGCACCCTGATGGATCTTGTTGAAGCCGTCACCGATCTGGGCGAAGGCCGGGGCAGCAGCCAGAGCCAGGGCAACGGTCGCGGCAGACAGAAGATGCTTTGCACGCATGGTTTTGATCCTCTTCATCTTCATCATAAAACACGCCCGACCGTACGATGGGGGCAGCCCGGGCCTTTCAGATCCAGCCGTACCCACCGCAAATGGCGAAGCGCTAACAGCATTCCACACTGTTCCCTGTAGCGTTTTTCGCCCCGGTCGTCCAGCATCCGATTGTGGAAATTTGCCTTGTGGCTGTATCACACTATGCTTTCGGGCCACAGGGTTGCAGACCTGCAACAGCGAATGCGAGATCTTTGTCGATGAAGCCGACCAATTCCACCCTGGCCGCCTATGGCACCACGATTTTTGAGGTTATGTCCGGCCTGGCGCGCGAGACAGGCTCGATCAATCTGGGCCAGGGCTTTCCCGACGGGAATGGCCCGCCGGATGTGGTGGCTGTCGCGGCGGCGGCCCTATCCGACCGATCGAACCAGTATCCGCCGATGATGGGGATTCCCGAATTGCGCCAGGCGGTGGCGGCCCATAACCGGCGCTTCTATGGGCTGGAGGTCGATTGGGCGCGGCAGGTCATGGTCACGTCCGGCGCGACGGAGGCGATTGCCGCAACGCTTCTGGCGCTGATCGAACCAGGCGACGAAGTGGTGGTGCTGGAGCCGCTGTACGATTGCTATATCCCGATGATTCAGCGCGCGGGCGGGGTGGCGCGCCCGGTGCGGCTGGAGCCGCCGCACTGGACCATCCCGGACGCCGCGCTGCGGGCTGCTTTCGGCCCGCGCACCAAGGCGATCCTGTTCAACAGCCCGATGAACCCGACCGGCAAGGTGTTCAGCATGGCCGAGCTGGCCTTGATCGCAGAGCTGGTGGCAGCGCACGATGCCTATGCCATTTGTGACGAGGTGTATGAGCATCTGGTGTTCGATGGCGCACGCCATGTGCCGTTGATGACCCTCCCGGGGATGGCGGACCGGGCGATCCGCATTGGGTCGGCCGGGAAGACTTTTTCCCTGACCGGCTGGAAGGTCGGCTATACCATCGCCTCCCCCGCGCTGACGGAACGGCTGGCCAAGGCGCATCAGTTCCTTACCTTCACCACCCCGCCCAATCTTCAGGCGGCGGTTGCCTTCGGCCTCGCCAAGCCCGATGCCTATTTCGCCGATTTCGTCGCCGATATGCAGGCACGGCGCGACCGGCTGGCCCAGGGCTTGGCCCGGATCGGCTTCGATGTGCAACCGGCGGCGGGAACTTACTTTCTGACCGTCGATATCCGCTCGGTCGGTTTTAATGGCGACGATGTTGCCTTTTGTCGCCAGATCACCGTGGATGCGGGGGTGACGGCGATTCCGATTTCCGCCTTCTATGCCACCGAACCGGCCCGCCACTATGCCCGTTTCTGCTTCGCCAAGGCCGAAGCGACGCTGGATGCGGCGCTGGACCGGCTGGCGGCTTATGTCGCGCGGCAGGTCGCATAATGGCCGGTCCTGCGGCTAACAGTGGGGCAGATGCTGCCGCCCTGCTGCAACAGGGCTTTGCCGCGCAGGCGGCGGGCGATTGGGAGCGTGCCGGGGCGATTGCCCGGCAGGTTCAGCGGATGTTGCCGCGTAATGCCGCGCCCTTCTATCTGGCCGGGCTTGTTGCCCTGGGGCAAGGGGATGCGCGTAAGGCCGTCGATGCATTGAGACAGGCTGCGGCCCTGGGCCCCGATGCCGCACCGTTGCGCGTGGCCCTGGGCCGGGCCTATCTGCTGGGCAAGGCGCCCGGCATGGCGGCCGATCAGTTCCGCCGCGCCCAGGCCCTGGCCCCCGATCTGGTCGAGGCGCTGGAAGGGTTGGCGGAAGCACAGGCGCTGGACCCGGCAGCCGATCCGGTGGACAGCCTGACGCTCTGGCAACAGGTGACGGCGCTACGCCCCGACCGGGTGGAGGCGTGGCGCAATCTGGCCGTCTGCCTGCACCGCCTGGGCCGGGGGGAGGAAGCGTTGGCGGCCTTCGACCGGGCCGTTGCGTTATTGCCCGATCCGGCAGCGGAACCGGCGCGTAGCCTGGCGAACCGCGCAGCTGTCCTGATCGATCTGGGCCGGGCCGGGCTGGCGTGCGATCTGCTGCGCCGCGCGGTGACGCTGGAGCCTGACAACCGGGCCTTTCAGCGCAGTTTCGCCCTGGCCCTGCGCCTGGTGGGGCGGATCGAACCGGCGGTCGATCTGCTGACCGCGCTGACCGCAGCCGATCGGTCCGATGCCGCGTCCTGGCTGGATCTTGGGCTGGCCGAACTGGCGCGCCGCAACTGGCAGGCGGCCGCAGCGGCGTTCCGCGCCGCCAGCGCCGCCGGGGCGGAAGCGCGCGCGCAGTATTGCCTGGGGGAAGCCTTGCGTCAGGCCGGGGATGCGGCGGGGGCAGAGGCCGCCTATCGCGCCTATCTGGCGGCCGACCCGGCCGATGCCTGCGGCGCGCAACTGGGATTGGGCCTGCTGGGGGTAATGCCGGTGCCCGCCGCCCCGCCCAGCGCCTATGTTGCCCAGTTATTCGACGATTATGCCGATCGTTTCGATACCGATCTGACCAAAGGTTTGAACTATCGCGGGCCGGAATTGCTGCGGGATCTGTGGCAGCGCCGGCGGGGTGGGGCAGCAGTTGGCCGGGTGCTGGATCTTGGCTGCGGCACGGGCCTGGCCGCCCCCCTGTTCCGCCCCCTGGCAGGGCATCTGGCGGGGGTGGACCTGTCGCCGCGCATGGTTGCGCTGGCGGCCCGGCGCGATCTCTATGACACGTTGGCGGTGGGGGAAATCGTCAGCCATCTGGAGGCACTGCCTGCCAGCAGTGTCGATCTGCTGCTGGCGGCGGATGTGCTGGTCTATCTGGGCGATCTGCGCCCCCTGCTGCGCGCCGCCCATCGGGTTCTGGCCCCCGGCGGCGGGTTTCTGTTCAGCGTCGAACGCGCGGCCGACCCGGCGACCGCCTATCACCTGCATTCCGGTCATCGCTATGCCCACGGGGCCGATGCGCTGCGCGCCGGTCTGGCCGAAGTGGGTTTTATCGACTGTGTGATGGAGGAGGCGAGCACCCGGGACAATGCCGGCAAACCGGTGCCCGGTCTGCTGGTGCTGGCCGACCGCTAAGTATCCAGCCGCCTAAGCATCGGGGCGATAGGTGCGCAGGAACGTATCGACACTATCGTTGACATGCTTGGCGATGGCGCCGTCGGACAGATCGACCGGCAGGCCGATCATCGCCCGCATATGCTGGTCGCCCTTGATCAATTCGCAGAACTGAAACGCGGCCAGCAACGGATCCGCCCGGCGCAGCAGGCCCTTGTCCATCTGGCGTTCCAGATACTGGGCCACCCGCGCCTTGCCCCGATTCGGGCCGGCGGCATAAAACATTTCCGCCATTTCGGTGGCCTGTTCCCCTTCGATCACCATCGCGCGCATGGCGGCCAGCGCCTCGGGGCCGATCAACAGCCGGAACAGCCGCTGCCCATGCTGGGTCAGCGCTTCGCGCGGGGTCATGGTTTCGACGCGCGGATCGTCGAACAGCGTGCTGATCTGGGCGCAGCGATCTTCAACAATGGCCCGGAACAGGCCCAGCTTGTTGCCGAACAGATCGTATAGCGTGGACAGCGAACCGCCGGACAGTTTCACCACATCCGACAGGCTGGTGCTGGCGTATCCCTTGGTGACGAACAGCTTGGCCGCAGCTTCCATCATAGCGCGGCGGCGCGCACCCATCCGGTCGGACAGGCCAGCTGCGTCTGCAAGCGCTTCAGGGTCGATACGGGTTGCTGCGTCGGTCACTCTCTGGGCTCCTCCACGTCGGTTCTGTTTTTTTGCGCAGTCTAAAGCCTTGCCACGGGGATCGTCAGCAAAAACCACAAAAGCGCTTGACGGGAATGTAAGCGTTCTTACATTGTAATTCCAGTTACAAGTGCTTCGCCCGCCCCTTCGCCCGCCCCTTCGCCCGCCCCTTCGCCCGCCCCTTCGCCCGTCACGCCAACCGTTCCGGGCCCCGATTCCCGAGGTATCCCATGCCGCGCACATCGTCTCTTTCCCTCAAGTTTCTAGGCGCTGCCGCACTGTGGTGCTTTGTCGGTGCTGGATTGGCCGCGTGCAGCGAAGGCAATGGCAGCCCGCAGGCGGCGGCAGTGGTACGGCCGGTCAAGGCGCAGCAGGTGAAATTCCAGGATCAGGCGGCACGGTTGGTGCTGCCGGGCACCGTGCAGCCGCGCATCGAAACCCAGGTGGGCTTCCGGGTTGCCGGCAAGATTGCCGAACGGCTGGTCAATGCGGGCGATGCGGTGCGCGCCGGCCAGGTTCTGGCCCGGCTGGATACCGAGGATCTGCGCCTGCAGACACAAACCGCCCGCGCCCGCATGATCGCTGCGGAGGCGGATCTGGTCCGCGCGCAGGCCGATCTCGATCGGTATCGCCAACTGACCGGCAGCCAGGTCTTCACCCAGGCCACGCTGGATCAGCGGCTGGCGGTGGCGAATGTGGCCCGTGCGACGCTGGATCAGGCCCGCGGCCAGCTGAAGATTGCTGAAAACCAGCTGGCCTATGGCGTGCTGACCGCCGATACCGATGGCATCGTCACCATGGTCGCGGCCGAGGCCGGGCAGGTGGTCGCCCAGGGTCAGACCGTGCTGAAACTGGCCCGGCTGGACGAGCTGGAAGTGCGCGTCGATGTCCCGGAAAACCGGGTGGCGGAGCTGCGCCGGGCCGAGCAGATCAGCGTCGCCCTGTGGACCGACGATGGCAATTCCCTTGCCACGCGGGTCCGCGAAATTGCGGCTGCGGCCGACCCGGTGACCCGGACGTTCGAGGTACGGCTGTCGCTGCTTCAGCCGCCGCCCGGCCTGCGCCTGGGCATGAGCGCGACGATGACCGCCCAGTCCGGACAGTCGCGCCCGCTGGCGGTTCTGCCGCTGACGGCGATCTATCAGCAGGGCAGCACCCCGGCGGTCTGGCGCATCGATCCGTCCAGCGGCCAGATCAGCCTGTCGCCGGTGACGCTGGCGGCATTCCACGAACATCAGGCGCTGATTGCCGATGGCGTGCAGGACGGCGACTGGGTGGTGACCGCCGGCGCGCATAAGCTGGATGCGGATACCAAGGTGCGCGTGATCGGGGGCGCAACCCAATGAGCGGCCTGACGGAAGCCGGTCAGAGCCATCCGGGCGGGTTCGAGCCGGGACGGTTCAATCTGTCGGCCTGGGCCTTGAAGCATCAGACGCTGGTCGTGTTCTTCATGCTGGCGCTGGCGATTGCCGGGGCTTGGTCCTATGTGCGGCTGGGCCGGGCGGAAGATCCGGAATTCACCATCAAGACCATGGTCGTCACAGCTGTCTGGCCCGGTGCCACAGCGCGCGAGATGGAATTGCAGGTGACCGACCGGATCGAAAAGAAGCTGCAGGAACTTCCCTATTACGATTTCACCTCCAGCTATGCCAAACCGGGCGAAACGGTAATCAAGGTCAATCTGCGGCAGGATACCCCGGCGCGTCTGGTGCCCGATATCTGGTATCAGCTGCGCAAGAAGGTGGGCGATATCCGGCAGACCCTGCCGCCCGGCGTGATCGGCCCATTCTTCAACGATGAATTCGGCGATACGTTCGGCATCATGTACGCTTTTTCCGGCGACGGGTTCGAGGATGCCGAGCTGAAGGCGATTGCCGAAACCGTGCGTCAGCGCCTGCTGTCGGTGCCGAACGTCAACAAGGTCGATCTGTTCGGCGTGCAGGACCAGAAAATCTTCGTCGAACTGTCGCACGAACGGCTTGCAACGCTGGGTATTACCCCGGCGCAGATTTTCGATGCGCTGCAACGGGAAAACCTGGTCTCCCCCGCCGGGATTGTGGATACGCCGACCGCCCGGATCGCCGTGCGCGTCGACAGCGGCCTGGATACGCTGGAGGCGGTGTCGGCCGTGCCGCTGGTCGTCAATGGCCGCACCCTGCGCATCGGCGATGTCGCTACCATCCGCCGGGGTTATGAGGATCCGCGCGCCACCGCCATGCGGGTGGATGGCAAGCCGGTGGTTGGCCTTGGCATCGCCATGGCCAAGGGTGGCAACATCATGACCCTCGGCACCGCCGTTGATGCCACCATGGCCAAGATCGAGCGGGAATTGCCGGTGGGGGTGGAGGTGACCAAGATCGCCGACCAGCCCCGGGTCGTCGATACCTCAATCACCGATTTCGTCCGCGCGCTGGCAGAGGCGCTGGCCATCGTTCTGGCGGTCAGTTTCCTGTCGCTGGGCTGGCGAACCGGGATTGTCGTCGCCCTTAGCGTGCCGCTGGTGCTGGCGATCACCTTCCTGATCATGGACATGATGGGCATCTATCTGCACCGCATTTCCCTGGGGGCGCTGATCATCGCCCTGGGCCTGCTGGTTGACGATGCGATCATTGCGGTCGAAATGATGATGGTGAAGCTGGAAGAAGGGTTCGACCGGTTCCGCGCCGCCAGCTTTGCCTATGCTTCGACAGCGTTTCCGATGCTGACCGGCACCCTGGTGACCGCCGCCGGTTTCGTGCCGGTCGGTTTCGCCAAATCGGCGGCCGGGGAATATACCAACGCGATTTTCTGGGTGGTCGGCATCTCGTTGCTGGTGTCCTGGGTGGTGGCGGTGATTTTCACCCCCTATCTCGGCTACCGCCTGCTGCCAAACCCTAAATCCCACGCGCATGGGGGCACCCATGCCGATGTCTATTCCGGCCGCATCTACCGCATCATCCGGTCCGTGGTGGCCTGGTGCGTTCATCATCGCTGGATCGTGATCGGCATCACCGTGCTGTCGTTCGTTGCCGCCCTGGCCGGGTTCCGCTTTGTGCAGCAGCAGTTCTTCCCGTCTTCCACCCGGCCGGAGCTGCTGATCGATCTGCGCCTGGCCGAAGGGTCCAGCTATGCCGCAACCGATGCCGCTGCCCGGCGGGTGGAAGCGCTGCTGGCCGATGACCCCGATGTTGCCTATACGGTCAGTTATGTCGGCATGGGCACGCCGCGCTTCTATCTGCCGCTGAACCCGGAACTGAAGGTGGTCAACTATGCCCAGTTCATGGTGATGACCAAAGGGGCAGAGCCGCGGGAGCGCGTTTTCACCCGCCTGTCCCGGGCTTTCGAGGCCGATTTCCCCGAACTGCGTGGTCGGGTGACCAAACTGGAAAACGGCCCGCCGGTCGGCTATCCGGTGCAATTCCGCGTGGTTGGCAGCGATCCAGTCGTCATCCGCCAGATCGCCGCCCAGGTACGCGATGCCATGCGCACCAATCCCGATACGGTCGATGTCCATTTCGATTGGAACGAGCTGTCGAAAACCGTGCGGCTGGAGGTGGATCAGGCACGCGTCCGGGCGCTGGGGGTCGATCCGGTCGCCCTGTCCGACACGCTGCAGACCATCCTGTCCGGCGTGACGATCACCAAAGTGCGCGACGGGACCGAGTTGATTGATGTCGTCGCCCGCGCCATTCCCGAAGAACGGCTGGCCCTGTCGAACCTGGATAATATTAATATCCGCACCGCCTCGGGCCGCACGGTGGCCCTGTCGCAGATTGCCAAGGTGAGCTATGGGCTGGAGGAACCGGTTCTGTGGCGGCGCAACCGCGAAACCGTCCTGACCGTGCGCGCCGATGTTGCGCCCGGTGTGCAGCCGCCGACGGTGACCGCCGCGTTGCTGCCGGTCCTGGCGCCGATCAAGGCGGCCCTGCCGGACGGATACCGCATCGATACCGGCGGCGCGGTGGAAGAAAGCGTGAAATCCCAGGCGTCGATCTTTGCCGTCATGCCGGTCATGGTTGCCATCATGGTCACGGTGCTGATGATCCAGCTGCAAAGTTTCTCCCGGCTGATCATGGTGCTGCTGACTGCGCCGCTTGGGATGATCGGGGTTTCGGTGTTCCTGCTGGCCTTCAACCAGCCCTTCGGCTTCGTGGCCTTGCTGGGGGTGATCGCCCTGGCCGGGATGATCATGCGCAATTCGGTCATTCTGGTGGATCAGATCGACCAGGATATCCAGGCCGGCCATTCGCCCTACGAGGCGGTGATCGGTGCTGCGGTGCGGCGCGCCCGGCCGATCGCCCTGACGGCGGCGGCGGCGATTCTGGCGATGATTCCGCTCAGCCTGTCGATGTTCTGGGGGCCGATGGCGGTTGCCATCATGGGCGGCCTGACAGTGGCGACTCTGCTGACGCTTCTGTTCCTGCCGGCGCTGTTCGCCGCCTGGACGCGGGTGGTGGTGCCCGCGTCTGGGCCCGCGTCTGGGCCCGCGTCCAGGCCCGCCTCTGACAACGCCGCGATCCGGACGCGCAAGCGCCTGGCGGTCAGCGCCGCTGGAACACCAGGGTGAAATTATTGGCCGGCATCGGGATGATCTCCGGCGGGGTGAAGCCACAGGACAGGGCCAGTTCCACCACCGCCTCCAGATCGCGCATCCCCCAGTCCGGGTTCCGGGCGCGCAGCGATTCGTCGAAGTCGGCATTGCTGGGGGCCGTATGGCCGCCCTTGCGCCGATAGGGCCCATAGGTGACCAGCGGGGCGCCGCTGGCCAGCACCTGCGCCCCGCCCCGGAATAGCCCTTCGGTCGCGGCCCAGGGGGCAATGTGGATCATGTTGATGCACAGCAGGGCATCGGCCCGCTCCACCGGCCAGCCAGTTCCTTGCGCATCCAGCATCAGGGGCGGCAGCAGGTTGGGGGTATCGGCCCCGTCGCTGGCCTTCCAGGCGGCGCAGCTGGCAACGGCCGATGGGTCCGGATCGGTTGGCTGAAAGCGCAAGCCCGGCAGGGCGCGGGCGAAATATAGCGCATGTTCGCCACTGCCGCTGGCCACTTCCAGCACCAGCCCGCTTGCGGGCAGAACCCGCCGCAACACGGCCAGAATCGGGTCCCGGTTGCGCAGCGCGGCCGGGGCATAAAGCCGGGCGTCGGTCGGTGGTGGGGCGGATTGGGCCATGGTCTGTCCTTTGAAACGATCCTGCATCGGAGCGAAGCGGCGGCGTGCAAAAGCGAAAGGTTGCCTTGCAATGCCTGGGCTTGCGCTTGCCGGTCGCGGCTGCAATATAAGCCGGATTGCCAACCGCCTGCCGATCTGGCCGCCCCCTTGCGTTCTTGGGAGAAAACAGGATGACCTACGTCGTCACCGAAGCCTGCATTCGTTGCAAATATACCGACTGCGTCGAAGTGTGTCCGGTCGATTGTTTCTATGAGGGCGAGAATATGCTCGTCATCAATCCCGACGAATGCATCGATTGCGGCGTGTGTGAGCCGGAATGCCCGGCCGAGGCGATTGTGCCCGATACCGACCCCCGCGCCGAAAAGTGGATGGAACTGAACCGCACCTATTCCGGCGAATGGCCCAACATCAACCGGAAGAAAGACGCGCCAGCGGATGCCGACAGCTTCAAGGGCGTCGACGGCAAGTACGAATCCTATTTCAGTGCAAAGCCGGGCGCATAACCTGTTGGGCAAAAGGTTTGTCACCAATGGTGACAAGCGCTGTGGTAGCGGGGCTTCGGCCCCGCTTGCTCTTTTCAAGAATTGCGATTTGATCGATTCTGATTTGCAGATATCGCATGTGGTCCAAGAGTCGCGCTAAACCGGCGGAAGCCCAGCGAATCTTTTGAGTGCGCGCCAAAATCTGCCATAATTGTCAGATAATTCAGAATCAAACTGCTACACAAATGTGACGTTTTGCGCTAACGTTTAGCGCGTTCGGAAGGGTTTTCGCGAGGCTGTTGGGCTGTGCGGTGGTGGCGCCGTCTGGCCATGAACAGATCCCGAAAACCGAACTTCAAACATCGACAGCAGTGATCGCAAGGCGATGCGTCGCCGATGACCTGTTTTTTTGTTTAACGGCGGCCCCGCCCGCCCACCAGAGATGGGATCGAAATGTCGCAGGATAAAGTCGAGTTCCAGGCCGGTGAGTTTGTTGTCTATCCCTCGCATGGCGTGGGGCAGATCATGGGTCTCGAAACCCAGGTGATCTCGGGCTATGAACTGAACGTCATCGTCATCTCCTTTGAAAAGGACCGCATGACGCTGCGCCTGCCGGTTGCCAAGGCTCGAACCTCCGGTTTGCGTCGGCTTTCCTCTCCGGTCCAGATGAAGGCGGCCCTGGCCAAGCTGCGCGGCCGCGCCCGGGTGCGCCGTACAATGTGGTCGCGCCGTGCGCAGGAATACGAAGCCAAGATCAATTCGGGCGATCCGGCCTCGATCGCCGAAGTGGTGCGCGATCTGTACCGCACCACCGGCCAGGCCGAGCAGAGCTATTCCGAACGGCAGATTTTCCAGGCGGCGATGGACCGCCTGGCGCGCGAATTCGCCGCTGTGGAAAAGATCGACGAAGAAACCGCGGCCAAGAAGCTGGAAGAACTGCTTCAGGCTGCGTAACCCGCCGAATCGGGCCAATCGATCCTTTCGACAAACGCCATGGCTGACCGGGGACGGCGCCATGGCGTTTGCTTTTTCGGCCTGAAAATTTTCGGCAGCTTTCACCATGGCTTGTGGCAACTGACTGCGGACAGGCCCAGGGATTGGGGTGACCTGCGTGAACCCTGCTTGACCGGGTCAGCCTGCCGCGTCTAAATCATCCCGATGGTCGATGCGGAAAAATTTGTCCGGTTACGCGGGGACGTTGCGGGTCACCCGGCGCGATATTGGGCAATCGGCGCAATTCATGGCGAGGCCGCGCGGCTGTCTGCCGTGCACCAGGCCATTGCCCGCGCGCTGGAGCCGAACGACAGGCTGGTCTATCTGGGCAATCTGATCGGGCACAATCCGGCCAGCCGCGCGACCCTGGATGAAATTGTCGCGTTCCGCCGCTGGTTCCTGGCCCGCCCGCTGACCTTCCCGTTCGATATCGCCTACCTGCGCGGCGCGCAGGAAGAAATGTGGAGCAAGCTGCTGCAGCTGCAATTTGCCCCCAATCCGCGCGAAGTGCTGGAGTGGCTGCTGGGCCATGGGGTTGAGGCGAGTTTGCAGGCCTATGGGCTGGACCCCAATCAGGGCCGCAGTGCCGCCCGCGATGGTGCGGTGTCGATTGCCCGCTGGACTGGCCAGATCCGGGCTGCGGTCGCTGCCGCCCCCGGCCATCAGCCGCTGTTTTCCGCCTTGAAGCGCGCAGCGCTGCTGACACCGCCCGCCGGTCCGGGCCTTTTGTTCGTGTCTGCCGGGTTGGATCCGGCCCGTCCGCTCGACAAGCAGGGCGATGCTTTCTGGTGGGGCGCGCAAGGCTTCGCCAGCCTGGCCGACCAGCCCTATGACGGTTTCGCCCGCGTCATTCGCGGCACTGCCCCCAAGCCGGCCGGGCTGGTCGAAACCCCGTATTCCGTCACTTTGGATGGCGGTGCTGGCCGGGGCGGCGGGGTGCTGGCCGCCTGTTTCGATGCCAGCGGCGCCATTCTGGGCACGCTCAACGCCTGACATCCCCCCCAGCGCCTGATCCCCAAGGCCGAGTTTCGATTTATTCTAAATTCGGATGATCCACCCCGGATATCCCGCCGTATAGGCCAATGACAGTAACGTGCATTGGCGTTTTCCGGTCGGATGGCCGCCCTGTCGGCCCAGGCCCGGCGCGCCGCTTCAGGAAAGGAGCGGGGAATGGCCTATATCGATGATGCCCAGACGCAAAAGGCGAATCTTGAGTATATCAAGGCGTCGATGAGCCAACCGCTGCTGACGCGCGATCACGAATTCGATCTGGCGCGCCGCTGGCGGGACGATGGTGACGAAAAAGCCTTGCACGAACTGGTTTCGGCCTATGCCCGTCTGGTGATCGCAACTGCGGGTAAGTTCCGCAATTACGGTTTGCCAATGGGCGATCTGGTGCAGGAAGGCAATGTGGGGCTGATGCAGGCCGCCGCCCGGTTCGAAGCTGACCGCGAAGTGCGTTTTTCCACCTATGCGACCTGGTGGATCAAATCGGCGATGCAGGATTTCGTTCTGCGCAACTGGTCGATCGTGCGCACCGGCACCACAGCGGCGCAGAAGGCGCTGTTCTTCAACCTGCGCCGCCTGCGCGCCAAGATCGAAGAGGCCAATGGCGGGGTTCTGGACGATACCGGCCGCGCCAAGATCGCCCAGGATCTGGGCGTGTCGATGAACGATGTTGTGACGATGGAACAGCGCCTGTCGGCGGCCGATCAGTCGCTCAATGCCCCGGTCAGCGAGGATGGCGAGGACGAGATGCAGTCCTTCCTCGCCGATGAGCGTCCCAGCCCCGAGGATGTGGTGATCGGCATGCGCGATGCGCGCACCCGGTCCCGCTGGCTCAAGGAAGCGCTGGACGAGCTGTCCCCGCGCGAGCGCAAGATCATCGCCGAACGCCGCCTGCGCGAAAACGGCGCAACCCTGGAGGAACTGGGCCAGGTGCTTGGCGTTTCCAAGGAGCGGGTGCGCCAGCTGGAGCATCGGGCACTGCAAAAACTCAAATCGTCGCTGCTGAAGCATGTCGGAGATGCCACCGACATGCTGGCAGAAGCGGTTTAGGCTTCCTATCTATCGGTTTAACGTCGGCCCAAACTGAAACCCCGCCCTGGATCCAGGGCGGGGCTTTTTTCTGTTCGTCGATCCGATGCGTGTGGGATTACCGCTCGACGCACAGGGCCACGCCCATCCCGCCGCCAATGCACAGGGTGGCCAGGCCGCGCTTGGCATTGCGCTTCTGCATTTCGTGCAGCAGCGTCACCAGCACGCGCGCGCCCGAGGCGCCGATCGGATGGCCCAGCGCAATCGCGCCGCCATTGACATTGACCTTGGCCGGGTCCCAGCCCAGATCGCGGCCAACGCACAGCGCCTGCGCGGCGAACGCCTCGTTGGCTTCGATCAGGTCAACATCGTCCAGTTTCCAGCCAGCCTTTTCCAGCGCCTTGCGGCTGGCCGGGATCGGCCCGGCGCCCATGATCGCCGGATCGACGCCCGCCGTTGCCCAGGAGGCAACCCGCGCCAGCGGCGTCAGGCCGCGCTTGGCGGCTTCGGCCCCGGTCATCATCACCAGCGCGGCCGCACCGTCATTGATGCCCGACGCATTGCCCGCCGTGACCGACCCGGTCTTATCGAAAGCCGGGCGCAGCTTGGCCAGCGAATCGAGCGTGGTGCCGAAGCGCGGGAATTCGTCGGTATCGACCACTACATCGCCCTTGCGGCCCGGCACCGTGACAGGGACGATTTCGTCCTTGAACCGCCCGGCGGTGATGGCCGCTTCCGCCTTGTTCTGGGATGCCAGGGCGAACTGGTCCTGTTCCTCCCGGCTGATCTGCCATTTCTGCGCAATATTTTCCGCCGTAATGCCCATGGCATAGCCGTGGAAGGCGTCCGTCAGCCCGTCGCGCATCATGGTATCCAACATTTCGACCGAGCCGATCTTGTGCCCGTTGCGCAGATGGACGACATGGGGCGCCAGGCTCATGCTTTCCTGACCGCCGGCCACGATGATCTCCGCATCCCCGGCCAGCAGGGCCTGATAGCCCAGCGCCACTGCGCGCAGCCCCGACCCGCACAGCTGATTGATGCCGAAGGCGGTTTTTTCTTGCGGGATGCCGGCGGCCATGGCGGCCTGACGGGCCGGATTCTGCCCCGCCCCGGCGGTCAGGATCTGGCCCAGAATCACTTCCGTCACCTCGGCTGCCGCCACCTTGGACCGGGCCAGCGCCGCTTCGATCGCGATCTGGCCCAGCTTGTGCGCGGGCAGGCTGGACAAGGCGCCGTTGAAGGCCCCAATCGGAGTGCGGGCTGCGCCGGTGATAACAATGTCCGTCATGGTCGCTTCGGCTCCCAAATCTGTTTTGGTTCAACTTATCGTCGCAGCTTAGGCCCCGGCTGCGGGCTTTGTCCATCCGCCGATGGTGGGCGGATCGCGGCTTTTTTCGCCCAGGCGGCCAGCGGTTCCCACACTGCGCGGCGCGCGTTGCTGGCTACCACCATGCCGATATGGCCAAGCGGAATTTTCAGCACCTCTGCCTGTGGAATGGCAGCTGCCAGGGCCAGGGCTGATGCGGGTGGCACGATCCGGTCATTGCTGGGCACCAGCAGCAGGGTGGGGCAGACCAGGCGGTGCGGATCGACGATGCGCCCGGCCACGCGCCAGCGTCCGCGCATGGGCAGATTGTCGATATACCAGCCGGCCAGACAGTCCCGCGCCACGGGGGCCGCCAGCGGCACGCCGTCATTGAGCCAGTCTTCCAGCGCAACGAAGGCGGTGGCTTTTTCGCTGTCCGGGTCGGCCCGGCTGAAGGCATCGAATTTCTTCAGCACCTGCAACGGATCGAGCCCGAAAAATAGCGACTGGATGGCATCGACCGGCAAGACGCCATGCCAGTCGATCACCCGTTCCAGCAGTGGCAACCCGGCGCGGAAGCGATCCGCCACCCCGTCGCCGGCATGAAAATCCCAGGGGGTCGCCAGTAGGGCCAGCCCGCCGACCGCCTGGGGTTGGCGCAGGGCCGCAGCCAAGGCCAGCAGGCCCCCCATGCAGTATCCGGCCAGAATCGGCGGCTTCTCGCCTGTTTCGCGGGCCAGCGCGCCCGCCGCCTCCAACGCGCCTTCCAGCGGCCCGCCGATATAATCGGCCAGGGAAAAACTCCGCTCCTCCTCCTCCGGGCTGCCCCAATCGAGCAGCAGCGGCCGGATCCCCTGCCCAGCCAGCCAGCGCAGCAGGCTGCGGTCGGCCGACAGGTCCAGCACATAGGCGCGATTGACCAGCGAGGGCACGAACAGCATCACTGGGCCGACAGCCCCCTCGGCACCATAATCCAGCAGCTGGGCCGCGCCAGATTGCCATAGGACAGGCGGGTCTTTCAGTGTCCGTTGATAGGGGTGGCTGCGATAGCGCTGCACCCCGGTCATGAAGCGGGACAGGCGCTGCCGCCCGGCCCGCTCAACCGCAGCGGCCAGGCTGAACGGATCAACGCCGAGCTGGGCGACGCGCGCGCGCAGTGCGTCCAGCGGTGCTTCTGTCGGGCTTGGTGGGGCCTGGTTTGCCGGGGTCTGATTTGGTGGAGTCCCCTTCAAGGGCAGCAAGCCGCTGTTCCAAAGCGTCAATGCGGGCAAGGAGCTGGCGTAGGACCACCACAAGGTCGCCAGATGCAGCGGCAGTGGGCGTGGGCCCAGACGGGATGTCTGCTGGCGCGGGGGACGCTGCGGAGGGGGAGGGCTGCTCATGCGGCGCGGGCCTCTCGGTCTTTGCCATGGTCCAATAGGGCGATGTGGGGGCAGAACCGGATGCAGCGGGGTGCGGCGGCATCGGCCCAGTTGCGCCCCACAGCGACCATAACCGCCCCAGCGCCTCCGCCATATCTGGATCGGTGGTCCAGGCGGCCAGTTGCGTTTGCCACAGATCGACGAACTGCTCCGCCAAATGCGTCACATCCGGTGCCTCCCGACTGGATTCGTCGGTCGATTGGGCGTGGCGGGGCGAATCGTCTTTCTGCATAGCAGCACTATACAGAGGATGCGGCGATCCGGCACCCCCGCAGTCGCTGTCGCTTGTATAGGAACAGAAATCACTGGCATCGCCGGGAAATATGCTAGTGTTTCTTTGCTGCAATCGCGTGCAGCGCAACAGGCGCGATGAGTTTGAACCCCAAGGATAGATAAGCGATGTCCGAAACGGCGCAGGCCCAAACCCCCCCGGTCACCATCAAGAAATACGCCAACCGGCGGCTCTACAACACGGCGACCTCCAGCTATGTGACGCTGGAAAACCTGTGCCAGATGGTGAAAGAGGATGTGGATTTCGTCGTCTATGACGCCAAGACGGGCGAAGATATCACCCGTCAGGTGCTGACCCAGATCATCGTGGAAGAAGAATCCAAGGGTCAGAACCTGCTGCCGATCAGCTTCCTGCGCCAGCTGATCGCCTTCTATGGCGACAATATGCAGTGGCTGGTGCCCAGCTATCTGGAATCCACCATGCAGACCTTCACCCGCAACCAGGACCAGATGCGGCAGTATCTGCAGGATGCGTTCGGCGGGCTGTTCCCCTTCGGCTCGTTCGACCAGATGAGCAAGCAGCAGATGGCGATGGTGGAACGCACCATGCGCATGTTCACGCCCGGCGGGCAGGGTACGGGGCAAGGGTTCGGTCCCGGATTCGTCCCCGGTTTTGGCCCCGGTTTTGGCCCCGGTTTTGGCCCCGGCTTCGGCCCCGGGCTTGGCGGGGCATCCGCCCCGTCCGCGGCCGGCGCCGCGTCCCCGGCCGCCGCAACAGACGATCTGTCGGCCCTGAAACAGCAGCTGGATCAGCTGCAACGCCAGATCGAAGGGCTGGCCAAGACGCCGAAATCCTGACAAAACGCGGCCATGGGGCGGCGCAATTAGGGCCTGTCGATGCAGATAACGCCCCCTGGCCGGATGGCCCTTCCGCACCTGACCGTCCTTCCGGCGCTGCCGCCACCCAGCCGCCGCGCCGACCGCGACCGCAAGCGCCCCTCTTTCACTGTCAACCCGGACGGAACAACAGAACCGGATGGGGATTTGGGGCGGGAGGATCTGGGGCGGAAGGATTTGAGGCGTCTGGGCGACGCGCTGTCGTCTCCCCTGGCGGCCCCCTTCGCGGCCCTTGCGCAGTTTCTGCCGCGTTATCGCTTACAGGCCCATTCCCCGGCCTATTCCCCGGCCCAGTCGCTTGCCTCCGCCATCCATCGCCTGCCACCCGAAATAGCCTTTGAAGTTCAAAGGTATGTGCAAGAACAGTTGGGTGATGGGCTTTACTATGAACCGTGGACGCGAGCAGTTTTAGCATATCTGCGCCACAGCGGTTCCGACCGTTAGCTGCATCCGCCCCTATTAACAAACCAACAGATTCCAAATTCACGCCTGTGCGGTTTACCGCATGGG
Organism: uncultured Comamonadaceae bacterium; assembly: GCA_964428065.1. Classification (GTDB taxonomy): domain Bacteria; phylum Pseudomonadota; class Alphaproteobacteria; order Elsterales; family Elsteraceae; genus CAYRWZ01. Next base: position 43,515 of record CAYRWZ010000004.1, read on the forward strand.
GCGATTTGTCCATTTAATGCAGCGAATGTGCAAAAACTGAAGCAAAATGTGATTGTACTAAACACCCGGATATGAGAATTTAATTTCCACAAAATCACCCACTGATCGAAATTTTTTTCAGAAGGAGGGCCGGCAATCATGAGCAAGCGTAAGAATAGAACAGATGATATCGACAAATACGTCGGTAGCAAAATTCGTCAGCGTCGTATCATGATGGGCCTGACTCAGCAGCAACTTGCTGATCTGATCGGTGTGACTTACCAGCAGGCTCACAAGTATGAGCGCGGCATCAACCGCGTATCTGCCGGCCGTCTGTTTGAAATTGCCCGTGTTCTGAACGTGACCGTGTCATTCTTCTTCGAAGGGATGGACAATGCGGACGATCCGGCTGTGACCCAGCGCGAACGGCTGTGCCTGGAGCTGACCCGGAACTTCTCGCAGATCCAGAACATGAAGCATCAGGAAGCCCTGACCCAACTGGCCCGCGTCCTGGCCCAATCGGCGGCGGGGGCACAGATCCCCTTGCCGGTCGCGTCCTAAAAAGCCAGCGCATCCTGTGGCGAGCCGGCGGGGGGCGGCAATACCCCCCATTTCTATTTTCTCCGATCTCTGTTTCTCCGGTTTCTGTCTTCGCCCTATTGCCGGCGCCCAATTTCAGTCGCCCAATTTCAGTCGCCCAATTTCAGTCAACGTGCGAAGGGCCCTTCCAAGTCTGGGACATGAATGGTATCCCTCCCCACCATTCTGCCACCGGGCTTGGGGGCTTTTACGATGTTGCTTGATGCTGCATTGGCGAACTTGCTGACGCCGATGACCTTGTGCTTCGCGCTGGGCATTTTTGCCGGCGCGGTCAAATCCGATCTGGAAATACCCGAACAATTCGCAAAATCCCTGTCGCTCTACCTGATGCTGGCGATCGGGCTGAAGGGCGGATGGAGCCTGGCGGAAAGCGGTGTCGATTGGCGGGCCGCCGCAGCGTTGCTGCTGGCGGCTGCGGTCAGCTTCCTGATGCCGTTGCCGGCCTATGGATTCTTGCGGGCCAGCGGCACCGGCCAGGCCGATGCGGCCGCGATTTCCGCCCATTATGGATCGATCAGCATCGTCACCTTCGCCACCGGCCAGCAATATCTGGTGGCGATCGGGCAAAGCCATGAAGGCATTTTGGCGGCGATGGTTGCGGTGATGGAAACGCCCGCCATCATCACCGGTATTCTGATCGCCCGCCGGGTTGGGGCGATCACGCCCCCCAGCCGGCAGACCGGATCGCACCGCGACGCGCTGCTGCGTGAAGTGTTCTTCAACGGCTCGGTCCTGTTGCTGCTCGGCGGCTTCCTGATCGGCTGGGCCACCGGGCCGAAGGCCATGGCATCGGTCGGGCCGTTCTTCATCGATCCGTTCAAGGGTGCCTTGTGCATTTTCCTGCTGGACATGGGCCTGCTGGTGGCCCGCCGCGCCCGCGGGTTTGGCAGCCTGAAGCTGGCGCAGATCGCCTTCGGCTTCTATATGCCGCTGCTCGGGGCGGCGCTGGGCCTGGCCCTATCGCTGCCTTTGGGCCTGTCGGTCGGTGGGGCAACGCTGTTCGCGCTGCTCTGCGCCTCGGCCTCGTATATCGCAGTGCCGGCGGCGATGCGCCTGGCGGTGCCCAAGGCCAATCCGGCGCTTTATGTCGGCCTCTCGCTTGGGGTGACGTTTCCGTTTAACGTGATGATCGGCGTGCCGCTATACCATGCGGTCGCCCAGGCGTTGATCCAGGGCTAGGCTGCGGGAGAGCATGAGATGAGCGAGCTGACCACCCATCGCCGTAAAAAGATCGAGATGATCGTCGAAAGCGCCTTGATCGACGCCATGATCGAGGTGATCGAGGCCTGCGGCGCCCAGGGCTACACCATTATCCCCGACCTGTCGGGAAGCGGCCATCACGGGCGCCGGGGCCAGGCCGATTTTGTCTCGGTGCTGAAAAACGTGATGATCATCGTCATCGCGCGGGAGGATGTGGCGAAGCAGATCCTGGTCCGCTCGCAGGAGATCCTGGCCGATGGGGTTGGCATCGTCGTCACTTCCGACGTGGAAGTCATCCGTGCCGATCATTTCTAGGCAGCACGCCTGACCTGATTTCTGCGGCGCAGCATTGGCAATGAAAAACGGGGTAGGCGGCGGCCTACCCCGTTTGTCTGTGCGGTACGGCCGTTGCGGTCAAGCAACCCACAGCGGCTTCGACACTTCCCGCAGCACGGCATCGCGGTCCAGGCCCAGATCAGCCAACAGATGGGGCGAGGTTTCGGCCAGACGGCGCAGATCGCGCCGCAGGGTGCCACGCGCATGCAGGGTTTTCACCCAGGCGATGGCCGCCAAGGTCGGGTTGCCGGGCAGCGGCAGATGAGGGACGGTCAGGGTGATGGATTTCGACATCGGGGCATCCTCCGGATTGAGGGGCGGGGCTTGGTCATGTGGTCCTGACGCAGAATTTGGGGCTTTTTGTGCGGATGCACAAACGATAAAGTCTGAGCCATTGACCCAGGAAAACTCATGCGAAAGTCTCAATAATGCGCCGTCGTCTGCCGCCCCTGAATGCGGTTCGCGCCTTTGAAGCCGCCGCCCGCCATTTAAGCTTCACCCAGGCGGCCGATGAGCTGGCCGTGACGCAAGGGGCGATCAGCCGTCAGGTCCGGCTGCTGGAGGATCATCTGCGTCTGCCGCTGTTTCGCCGTCTGCATCGCGGCCTGGCCCTGACGGAGGAGGGACGGCGTCTGATGACCGTTTCCGCCGATCTGTTCGACCGGCTGGAGCGGGTGACGACGCAGTTGGCCAGTGCCGGCAATGAATTGCGGCTGAAAGTGCCTCCCACCTTCGCCATTCGCTGGCTGATCCGCCGCCTGGACGGGTTCGAGCGCGCCCACCCGCACCTGCAACTGCGCATGACCACGGCCTGGCACATGGCCGATTTCGAGACCGAGGATTTCGATTGCGCCATCCTCTACGGCCAGCGCGACAATCCGGCCCTGCATTATGATTTGCTGATGGACGAACAGTTGAGCGCGGTGATCTCCCCCCGGCTGCTGCAGTCGGAGGCGCGGGCGGGGCGGCCGCTCACCACCCCGGCCGATTTGCGCCGCATGCGGCTGCTGCATCCGACCCCGGACATGGAAGACTGGCGCGCTTGGCTGGGCAAGGCGGGCCTTGGCAGCCCGGAAGAATTCCGCAGCCAGGTGTTCGATACCGAGGATCTGGCGATCCAGGCGGCTGCCGGCGGTCAGGGGGTGGCGGTCGCCAACCCGGCGCTGATGGAGGACGATCTGAATGCCGGGCGTCTGGTGGTGCTGTTTCCGGAAATCCTGGCCAACCGCGGCAATGCCTATTGGCTGGCCTGCCCGCGCGCCGCTGCCGAAAAGCCGAAAATCGCCGCCTTCCGCGCCTGGGTGACGGGAGAAGCCCGCCGCACCCCATGAGCGCCGCACCCTATCAGCATCGTCCGCGCAAGGCTGGACAAGCCGCAGCGAAGCGATTATGGTCCCGACCATCTGGAGACACCATCCAGGCACAGGGCGGCTTTCGGGCCGATCCCAGGCATCTGTGGGCCGAAATAGCTCAGTGGTAGAGCAACTGATTCGTAATCAGTAGGTCCCGAGTTCGAATCTCGGTTTCGGCACCAGTTTTATTTACAGAATATCCCCTACCGTTCCTTGGCATCCCGTTCGAACAGGGCCTGCAATTCGCGGCTGGCTTGCTGGCTGGTCTGGGCCAGTTGCTTTTCGTCGTGATGGACGGCGTGCTGTTCCCGCAGCAGCTGTTCGTCATGGGCGACGAAGGCGTCGATCGTGCGGCGCACTTCCTCCGGCGACAGGTTCAGGGCGGCGAGGACATCCTCGCTCAACGCCAGACTGGAATGGAAGGTTTCGCGCACGATCCGGTCCACGCCCCGATCCATCAGCTGATAGACATGCTGGCGGTTGCGGGCGCGCACAAACAGCTTCAGATGCGGGAACTGCCGCTGCGCCATATCGACGACCTTGAGCGAGGCGGCGGCATCATCGACCGCGATGATCAGGATTTCTGCTTCCTCCGCCCCGGCGGCGCGCAGCACTTCGGCCCGAGTTGGATCGCCATAAAAGACGCGGTTGCCGAATCGGCGCACGAAATCCACCTGGGCGGCGCTGGTTTCCAGTGCGGTGAAGGCGATGCGGCGCATCCGCAGCACGCGCGCGATCACCTGCCCGAAACGGCCGAACCCGGCGACGATCACCTTGGGGTGCTGGTCTTCGATCCGGTCGAACGGTCGGGATTCCCGATGGTCCAACCGGGGCGCCACCAGCCGTTCGTGCAGCGTGAACAGGATCGGGGTCAGGATCATCGATCCGGTCACCGCCAGCACCAGCATGTCGCGCTGTTCGCTGGCCAGCAGCCCGGCCCCCAGGGCAACGCCGAACAGCACGAAGCCAAATTCCCCGCCCTGGGCCAGCGCCACGGCAAGGCGAGTCGATACCACCGTGTCGCGCTTGGCAATCCAGCGCATCACGGCAAACACCACCGCCGCCTTGACCGCAACCAGCAGCGCCAGAATCAGCGCCAATTCGCCCGGCCGTTCGATCAGCAGGCCCAGATCGGCGGCCATGCCGACCGCAGTGAAAAAGAAGCCCAGCAACAGGCCCTTGAACGGTTCAAGATCGGCCTGCAATTCATGCCGATATTCCGAATCGGCCAGCAGAACCCCGGCGGCGAATGCCCCCAGCGACATCGACAGGCCGACCGCCTGCACCAGCAGCGCCACGCCGATCACCAGTGCCAGTGCGGTTGCGGTGAAAACCTCTGGCATTTTGGCGGCATCGACCAGCCGGAACAGCGGGCGGACCAGCAGCCGCCCGCCCAGCAGGATGATCAGCACCACTCCGCCCAGTTCCAGCAAGGTGCGCCACAGCCCGTCGCCATCCGCCAGCCCGGCCAGCGATGCGGCGTCGGATCCCATCAGCGGGATCAGCGCCACCAGCGGAATGATCGCCAGATCCTGCAACAGCAGAATGGCCAGCCCATCGCGCCCGGTCTGGGTCGGCAGCAGATCGCGTTCCGCCAGCATGGGCAGCACAAAGGCGGTGGAGGACAAGGCCAGCCCAAACCCGGCAGTGACGGCAACCGGCCATGGCAGGCCGAAGGCGACCGCCAGGCCCGCCAGCACCCCCGCCGTGCCCACCACCTGCAACCCGCCGAGGCCGAACACGGCGCGGCGCATGACCCACAGGCGCTGCGGTTTCAGTTCCAGGCCGATCACGAACAGCAGCATCACCACGCCGAATTCGGACACATGCAGCAGCTGTTCGGCATCGCCGACCAGGCCAAGCCCGCTTTCCCCGATCAGCATCCCGGCAGTCAGATAGCCGATGATGCCGCCAAGGCCCAGACGTTTCGCCAACGGAACGAAAATGATCGCGCCGATCAGCAGCAAGAGAAGGGCAAGGAGAGAATCCATCCCCGTACTCTAGGCGAAGGCGGGCGTAACGGAAACCCGCTTGCAGCGCAGGTCTGCACTGCCGCACGTTTGCCATCCGCCCCTAGGCTGGGCTATGGTCCGCACGCAGTCAGTCAGCGGCAGAAGCGGGTGCGCGCCATGGAAACGGTGTCCTTCGGATTTCGGGAAGTCGAACGCACCCAGAAGCAACCGCTGGTCCGCGAAGTGTTCGACAGCGTGGCCGGCCGCTATGACCTGATGAACGACGTGATGAGCGCCGGGGTGCATCGGCTGTGGAAGGCGGAACTGATCGGCATGATCCGCCCCCGCCCCGGCAGCCATCTGCTGGATGTTGCGGGCGGCACCGGGGATATCGCCTTCCGCTATCTGGATGCGGCGGGCGAGACAGCGCATGTCACCCTGGCCGATATTAACGAATCCATGGTGCGCGTCGGCCGTGACCGGGCGCTGGACCGGGGTTATCTGCGCGGTCTGGACTTTGTCGTCGGCAATGCGGAATGCCTGCCGGTGCCGTCCCGCTCCGTCGATGTTTACACGATTGCGTTTGGCCTGCGGAATGTCACCGATATCGATGCGGCTTTGCGTGAGGCGCACCGGGTGCTAAAGCCGGGCGGCCGGTATTTCTGTCTGGAATTCAGCCGGGTCGATCTGCCCGGTCTGGCGCAGGTCTATGACGCCTATTCCTTCCACCTACTGCCCTGGTTGGGCCAGGTGATCGCGCAGGACCGCGCCTCGTATCAATATCTGGTCGAAAGCATCCGCAAATTCCCGCCCCAGGATGCGCTGGTCGAACGGATGGCGCAGGCCGGGTTCCGCCGCGTGCAGTATCGCAACCTGTCGGGCGGGATTGCCGCGATCCATAGTGGTTGGCGCCTGTGACCGAGCGTTCCAAGTCTGAAAACCCGCGTCTGCGTCTGCGCGATCTGGTTCGGCTGTTGACCATTCTGCGCGTCCTGGCGCGGCATGATGTTCTGGGGTCGCTGATCGATCTGGGGCTGGTGCCGCGCTGGCTTGCGCCGTTGCGGCTGTTCAGCGGCCGGGCGTCGCGCAATCTGCGCATCGGGCAGCGGATTGCCGCGGCGGCGGAAGCGCTGGGCCCCGCCTTTATCAAATTCGGCCAGGCGTTGAGCACCCGCAGCGATCTTCTGGGGGAGCAAGTGGTGGCCGATCTGGCCGAGTTGCAGGATCGCCTGCCGCCCTTTCCGTCTGCGGCGGCCCTGGCCACCATTGCCGCCGAATTCGGCGTTGCGGCCAGTGCGCTCTATACCGAATTCGATCCGGTGCCGGTGGCAGCCGCCTCCATTGCTCAAGTTCATAAAGCGACCACCCCCGACGGCCGCACGGTCGCGGTCAAGATCCTGCGGCCGGGGATCGAGGCGCGTGTTGCCGCCGATCTGGACCTGTTCGAACGGTTGGCGGTCTTGCTGGAGCGGGTGCAGCCGAACCTGC
>CAYRWZ010000004.1:50441-50688 GCA_964428065.1 uncultured Comamonadaceae bacterium
GTATCCACCCTGCGCCGGTCGATCGAAATGGAAATGGACCTGCGGCTGGAAGCGGCGGCCGCAGCCGAACTGGCGGAAAACTTCGCCGGCGATCCCAGTTTCCGTGTCCCGGCAATCGATTGGGATCGCACGGCCCGCCGCGTGATGACGCTGGAATGGGTTGGCGGCCTGCGGATTGGCGATCATGCTGCGTTCAAGGCGGCCGGGCTCGATCCCCGCCTTGTCATGCGCAATGCCGCCGAAGCCT
>CAYRWZ010000004.1:50738-64855 GCA_964428065.1 uncultured Comamonadaceae bacterium
CCGGCAATGTCTTCATTGCCCCTGACGGTGCCCTGATCGTGGTGGATTTCGGCATCATGGGCCGGGTGGATCGGAAAACCCGCTTTTTCCTGGCCGATATGCTGGTCGGTTTTCTGCGCGGCGATTACCGCCGGGTGGCAGAGGTTCACTTCGAAGCCGGATATGTGCCGGCCGATCAATCGCTGGACGATTTCATGCAGGCCTGCCGGGCAATCGGCCAGCCCCTGCTGGGCAAGCCGTTGAACCAGATCAGCCTGGGGCGCCTGTTGGCCCAGCTGTTCCGCACCACCGAAACCTTCCGCATGGAAACCCAGCCGCAGCTGCTGATGCTGCAAAAAACCATGCTGGTGGCGGAAGGTATGGGGCGGCAGCTGGATCCGTCAGTCAATATGTGGGAACTGGCGCAGCCCCTGATCGAAGACTGGATGGTCGAAAATCGCGGCCCGGCGGCCCGTCTTGTCCATTTGGTGCAGCAAACCGCCGCAATCCTGGAGCGTTTGCCCATCCTGCTTGAACAACTGGAGGCCGCCGCCGCCAAGCCGAAGGAAGATAAAGGGGTGTCCGGCGGGGCATCGCCCCCCCGCGCGGTTTCCGTGCGTTTGCGCCATTGGCTGATCGGCGGGTTCGCGTTCGGATTGGCGCTGGCCCTTGGCCTCACCCTGGGCGATTGGCTGGCGCGGCATTTGCCTGTCTAGGCCCATGCCGTTTGCCAGCCAATCGGCCGATCAGGCCGCAACCGCAGTCGGCGCAATCGCGGGCGGTGCTTCTTCCGTATAGCCCGCTGCCGGTTCTTCGGCCGGGGGTGGCGGTGCAGAATCGGCCGGTGCCGGTTCTGCTGATGCCACTGGTGACACGTCAGCCGTTGCGTCAGGCGCCGGGGCCGCCTCTGCGCCTATATCCGTATCGGCGCTGCCGGTTTCTGTCGATTGTTCCGCTTCCGGAATGACAAGTGCTTCCGCATCAAGTTCCGGCAGGCTGGCCTCAACCTCTGGTGCGATCTCGTCCCCGGCGGTGGGGGCGGTGACCGCATCCAGCAGTAGGTCCGGCTCCTCCGCCAGAAGGGCCGGCTCATCGGTGGCGGGCGGCTCATCCGCCAGCGCAACCCGGGCAGGCTGCCCGGCGTCGGGCTCCTGAACCGTCAGGCTGGTCGGCTGTCCGGCCAGCGCGGCGTTGACCACGGCCTGCGCTTCGGCCGACAGGGTGCCGCCATAGAGTTTTTGCAGGGCCAGCAAGTCCAGCGCGCCGATGCCGTCGGCCAGAATAGCATCTGCCTGATAGCTCATGACCGTCCAGGCAGCATTATCGGCAGCGGCCAAGGCGCCGGTCAGGGCGATCCCGGCATCCTTCAGGCCCAGCGAATGGCCGATTTCCTGCAACAAGGCATAGAAGCCGGCCTGCCCCGGCTGCAACCCGGCGCTGGGCAGATCCTGGTCGATCACGATATCGCCGGCCAGGCTGGCCAGCTGCGCCCCGCCAATGCCGTGGCTGGTATCGGCCATGGTTTCGGTCTGCTGAACCGTGGCCGGGCTGGCGTCGGCATTGACTGCCGCAGCGCCCGAGGCAGCATCGCCCTTGGTACGCGCCGTGACGGCCAGCACATCGTTTTCCGCGTTCAGAATCCCAGTGCGGACCGCATCGCCGCCCAACACCAGGCTGATATCGCTGGTATTGGCAAATTCGGTGCCGTCGGCCACCACATGGCGGAAACTGATCAGGCCCGAGGCTTCCCAGGTGTCGAAGGCCCGATGGATCGCCTGGGCCAGCATCTCATCGATACCGCCCCACAGGGAATAGGTCAGAACACGCGGCCCGCCATTGAACGTCCAGCCGCCGCCATTCCCCAGTGCCTCAGCGGCCTGATCCAGCGTCGGCGCCGTCACCGACTGGACGGCCGCGTTCAGGTTCGGCGACGCCGTCATCGGCGTCACGTCGATCAGGTCGGTCAGCACGATCGAGGAGCCGGTGCTGTTCAAGGTGCCGCTGGTTCCGGCATAGCTGTAGGTGACCGCAGTCGTCCCCAAACCCGTGAAGCTGGCTGATGTGAAGGACAGGCCGGTGAAATCGATCTTGTCGGTGCCGGATTCGAAATTCGACAGGGTATCGGCACCGTTATTGCCGACAACGATGACGAAGGTATCGGCGCCGAGCCCACCGCTCATCTGATCGTCGCCCAGCCCGCCGATCAGAATATCGGCCCCGTCTTCGCCCCGCAGCGTATCGTTGCCCGCCAGCCCTTCCAGGCTGTCGGCCCCCGAGCCGCCGCCCAGCGCATCGCCCAGGCCCGAATTGGTGCCGACCAGCGTATCGTTGCCGCCCAACAGCGTCCCGTTCACGATCAGGCTGCCGATCGCCCCGCCGACTGCGGCGGCGTCGATCATTATGCCGGTGCCGGTTGGCATGGAGGCTTCAACCTGCAGATCGCCGAGGATACCGTTGCCGTCGGCATCGGCGCCGGTGAACTGGCTGTCGCCCAAGGTCAGGGTCAAGGGCGCATCGACCGCGATCCGGTACAGATCGAAATTGACGACCGAGGTTTGGCTGGAGAAATCGAAAGTGCCGCCCGCGCTATTGTCGAGCCGCAGCACGTCGATAGCCAAACCGCCGCCGCCGTTCCAGGTATCGGCCCCGGCAACATCGGCGGCTTGGACGGACAATGTATCCGCCCCGTTACCGCCCTGGAACTCGTCATTGCCGAACCCGACATGGGCGAGATCGTCGCCGTCGCCGCCAATGATCTGGTCGTCGCCCAAGCCGGTGCTGATCAGGTCGCCCAGCGTGGTGCCGATGATGGTGTCGTTACCGTCGAAGGTGCCATCGGCCAGGGTGAGCCTGCCGATCGTCACCCCGGCTGCCGAAACGTACACCCCGCTGGCAAGCGCACTTAAGGTCCCGTTGATGATGCCGAAATCCCCGAACACGCCATTCCCATCGAAATCGGCGGTCAGGAAATTTGCATCGCCCAGTGTGATGTTGGTGCCCGACAGATCGGCCCCAATCGCCACGGCATCGATATAGTTGAAGGTGACGGACCCCAGCGACCAGGCCCCGGTATCGGAGATGACCACCTGGTCCATCGATGCTGCTTCCATGCCGCCGTCGATCGTGTCGCCCGACAGATCTGCAGCAACTGTGTATTCGAACCGATCCGTGCCGAGGCCGCCGTCGAGGAAATCGGACCCCAGACCCCCGATCAGAACATCGTCGCCATCGCCGCCGCGCAGGGTATCCTCCCCTGCCGCGCCGTTCATCGAATCCTCCCCGGCGCCGCCGATCACCGAATCGGCCCCCTGGAAATTGCCATTGGCGTTGAACACCAGGCTGCCGGTCAGGATGGCACCACCATCGATCGACACCCCTTGCGTGTGAAGGATCGATGCTTCGACATGCAGATCGCCGGGAAATTCGTCGCCATCCCCGTCGGCGGTCATCACCATTTGCGTGTCGATGGTCATCGACACGGCAACATCGCTGGTTACAAGGATCCGGTCCGCCCCTTCGACCGAAGCCGTGGCAAAATCATAGCTGCCGCTCTGCGCCAGTTCGATCACGTCGAAGGTGATCCCGGTTTGCGAGCCGAGCAGAATCACGTCCCCCGCATTCAGGCTGCCGGGGGCGTTGAAGCGCAGCACGTCGCCATCATCCCCCAGATCGACCGAATCGGTCCCGCTGCCCAGCATCACCGTGTCGCTGCCGCTTCCGGTTTCGATCGTGTCGGCACCGGTGCCGTCATAGACCAGATCATCCCCGCCGCCGCCCATGACGACAAGCGATGTGGCGACGGTTCCGGCATCGATGGTCAGATTGGCGGTTGCGATCCCGCTGGCATCAATCGTGGTCAGGCCGCCCAGGCCGCCCGAGAACATGAAGACGCGGGCAATTTCATCGACAATCGACAGGGTTTCGACATTCTGGAGCTGCGTGTGGCCCCCGGCCGTGCCGAAACTGGCGCTGCCGACAATGCCCTGGACCACCAGGGAGTCCGACCCCGCCCCAAGGTCGAGCGTTTCCGACCCGGACAGCGGCGATCCCAGGAAGATCAGATCGTTGGTGGCATTGGCGCCGGCCGCCATCAAGGCTTCGACGCCTGCAATCGTCATGATGTTGGGGCCAATATCGGCCATGATCACCGTATCGCTGCCGCCGGCACCGTTGATGAAGGCGCCATTGACCGTTGCGTGCAGGTCGATCGTATCGTTTCCGGTGCTGCCGATGATGGTATCGAACCCGATGAACTTCATGTTCACCGGGGTGGCGCCGATGCAGTTGAAGAAGGATGTACCGGTGCTGGAGCCAACCAGCCCTTCGACCCCGTACAGCATATCGGCGCCGCCGCCGGTCTGCGCTTCGATATGGGTGCCATAGAAATAGGCGTTGATGGCGCTGGCATCGCTGTAGTCGACCCAATCCGCCGTCAGCTGGCCGTCGCCGTAAATCGTGTCGCCATCGGTGTCGAGGCCCGGGATGAAGCGGTCATCCCCGTCGCCGCCGTACAGGATATCGGCCCCCTCATAACCGTAGATTGTATCGTTATACCCGCCGCCGCTCAGGGTTTCCGGGCTTGCCGTGCCCAGGATCAGCTGGCCGGTCGGCGGGGGACTGCCACCGCCGCCGCCGCCGCCACCCCCACCACCGCCGCCACCGCTGGAATCATTGCCGCCTGCGCTGTCGTCACCGGGCGAATCGTCACCGGGTGAATCGTCGTCGGGCAGGCCGTCATCGTCACCATTGCCGCCGTCCAGATTGTCGCCTTCGCCATCGTCGCCGGGGAAATCGGGGCTGCCATTATCCGGCAGGAAACCCTCGTCGGTCGGCCCGTTATCCAGGCCGAACTCGTCCTCGCCATCCGTGCCAGTTCCGAACCCAAAACCGGTTCCGAACCCGAAACCAAGACCGCCACCGGCAAAACCGATGGGTCCAAGGCCAAAGGGCCCGAACGGTGCGCCTGGGTCGAAGCCGGATCCGGTGGGGCCATTGCCGTCAGACCCGGGGCCGCCGGGGCCGATCCCGTCGCCGCCCAGATTGCCCTGAATCTGTCCATCGGGGGTCAGGGACTGGTGGCTGTCGGACGGGTTCAGCTGGTTGGCCGGGCCGAAGCGCGTCACTTGCGGGCGGTCTTGCCCGCCGGGCAGACCGGTTTGGCCGTCGCCCGGTCCGCCATTCTGCGGTCCGCCGGGCTGTTGTGATCCGCCATCATTGACCGCGCCGCGGACACCGGTTGCCGTCAGCAGAAAGGCCAGGGTCTGGTTCAGGGAGTTGAATTCTGGGTTGGCGTTGAAAAAGGTGCCACTGCCGATCTGCGGCGCGCTGTTGAAGCTGTTGACCAGAAGCGCCTGCGGTCCCTCCTGGAGCAGCTGGGTTCCGCCCGCGTTGGAGAAAACGATCACGCTGGGCCGGCCCAGCGGATCGGGCAAGACCATCAGCTGAACCTGGCCGGAGTCGCTCACCTGCCCGCCGACCTTGGTGCCGCGAATCCCGATGGTGCCGACGGGGGTGCGGATCGTCATCGCGTCGCTGTTGGATGGCGCAATTTCCCCGGTCACCATGACGAAGGCGCCCTTCAGCACCGACAGGTTCATGCTGCCCGACTTGGCGGCGGGGTTGTAGATCAGCTCATCCAGGCGGATTTCACCCTTTTCGCCCAGGGCGAAGGTGGATTTATCGACAAACAACAGGCCGACCCGTCCGCCACCGGCGGTCTTGACCACATCGCCCTGAAACACGGGCGCCCCTTGGGACGCCTGCACCACGGTCCCATCGGTACGGGTGATGGTGGCGGCACCTGACAGGGTTTCAACCCGCCCAATCGCGGTGGCCCCCGCCTGTGCGATCATTTCACCAATAAGATGATCGGACTCTTGTGTTTGGAGCGAATCGAGCGGAGCCATGGCGGTTCACCGGAGAGCAGATACGCGAATGTTCAACCATAGCGCAACAACCCCGATATTACGAGAATTTAGATTGCATTAACCATAAAATCCCGATAGCGACCGGCCTCGCCCATGAAAAACCCCGCTGAACTGCCATTCGTACCGGCAGTTCAGCAGGGTCGATTAACCTTTCCGGTATCGGGCTTTTAAGACTCAGGCCGCGATGGGTGCCGGCAGTGGGGGTGCCTCCGTACTCTCCGCATAACCGGGGTCCGGCTGCTGTTCCGGTGCTGCTTCAGGGGTCGATTCCGGAGCAGGCTCTGGGGTCGAATTGGAAGTCGAATTGGAAGTCGAATTGGAAGTCGAATTGGAGGTCGAATCCGGGGCCGGGCCGGCGTCGGCGGACGGTGCTGCGGGATCGGGTCCGCCTGTTGCCGCCGGCATATCCTCCGCCACTGCGCCAGCCGCGGGGGTGGCTTCGGCTGTGGCTTCGGGGTTTGCCCCGCTATCTCCCTCGCTATCTCCTTCGGGGACGACCAACTCGTCCTCTGCGGCCAGAATCGGCGGGGTTTCCGTATCGGCCTCCGGCTCAGCCGCATTGGGCGATTCACTGTCCTCGGCGTCTGCGGTGGCTGTCGGCAGGATCAGGTCTGCCGTCTCCTCAAGCACCATTTCCTCTGGGACCGTTCCGGTCTCCTCAGAGCCAGCCTCGCCACCCGCATCCGTCTCCGCTGCCGATGCGGTCTCTTGCTCCGCCGCTTCGGCCGCATCCTCCGCCTCCTGCTCGCCGGTGGTATCCGGCTGGGCGGTGGCAGTATCGGCGTCTTCGGCCCCGCTGGTCTTGTTGCGGCCCAGCGCGGCATCGACCAGGGCCTGCGCCTCGGCGGAAAGGGTGCCGCCATAGAGCTTCTGCAAGGCCAGCAGATCCAGCACGCCCGGCCCGCTGCCGAAGCTGCCCTTGGCCTTGTAGCTCATCACGGTCCAGTCGGCATGGTCATAGCCTTCCAGATCCTTGGCCAGGGCCTGCAGCGAGACGTCGTTCAGGCCCAGGGCATGGCCGATTTCGTGCAGCAGGGTGTAATAGCCAAGCTGGCCGGGCTTCATGCCCTGTTCCAGCAGATCGTCATCCAGCACGATATCGCCGCGGATGCTGGCCAGGTCTCCGGCCTTGGTGCCGCTTTCGCCGAGCGCGGAAGTCTGCCCGATTGCCGGCCCGTCTTCCACGGCCGTGGTACCGTCCGTCCCGCGCGCGGTCTTTCCGTCGGGGCCGACCACCAGGCCCAGGGCCTGGTTGTCTTCGCCCAGAATGGCCTTTTTCGCCACGTCGCCACCCAGCACGACAGCGATATCGGCCGCCGTGTTGAATTCGCTGCCGGTCGCCGCAACCTGCTGGAAGTCGATCAGACCGGAGGCTTCCCACGCATCGAACGCCTGCTGGATGATCTTGGCCGTTGCCTCGTCCATGCCCCACAGGGAATAGGTCAGAACGCGCTTCGGTCCGGTGAAGGTCCAGCCGGTTCCGGCGATGGCATCGGCCATGGCGGCAGCGGCGCTTTCGGTCAGCCCTGCGGCCGGTTCCACCCCATAGGTCGGGGTTTCGGTCATCAGCGCGGTATTGACCGCATCACCCAGCGTCCAGTTCGATCCGCCGCGGTTTATGGTGCCATTGGTGGTGGCGTTGGCGACGGTCAGCACATTGGTGCCGAACCCGGCCAGTTCCATAACCAGATCGACGGTCGTGGCATTGAATGTGATGCTGTCCTGGCCGGAGTTGAAGTTCGATACCGTGGCAATGCCAAAAGCGCCGCTCATCACACGGATAATGTCCACATCGGCCCCGGTGCCCAGGTCAATCGCATCGGCACCTTCCAGATACACCGTATCAGCGCCCGCGCCGCCCACCATCGTGTCTGCCCCGGCCCCACCGTTCAGCAGATCGCCACCATTGCCGCCGGCCAGGCTGTCAGTCCCACCATTGCCGACCAGACTGTCATCGCCGTCACCGCCGCTGAGCGTATCGTTCAGCCCGGCGCCGAACACCGTGTCGTTACCGTTGAAGAAGGTGCCGTCATAGAAGATCGCCCCGGCCCCCCCGGTGACACTCACCGCGTTCGTCGTTGCGATCAATCCGCCGATATAGAGATCGCCGCCCGTACCGTCCTGATTGTAATCGGATGTTACGCTCAGATTGACGCTGAGGTTGAGCGAAACGGCATCAGTCGTATTGACCAGGATGCGATCGAAATTGCTGAAGGTGCCCAGATTGAAATTCACGGCCATGCCCTGGTCGATGCGGATATCGTCCCAGGTCGCCGCTTCTGCTTCGCCGCTGGCATAGTCCGCAGCGGCAAAGTCGCCGTTCCGCAGTACATAGACGTCGGCGCCGAGCCCCAGGCTGACCGAATCGACCCCACCGCCGGCGGTCACGGTATCGCTGCCCGCGCCGGCCAGGATGGTATCGGCGCCGATGCCGCCATCAATCTGGTCGTTCCCGGCGCCGGTGCTGATCCCGTCATTGCCCTGGCCCGAGGTGATCACATCGTCGCCGCCACCGCCGATCAGCGTGTCGTTGCCGTCCAGGTTAGCCCCGTCCACAATCAGGCTTTGGGTGGTAAACTGGCTGGCATCGACCGCAATGCCATTCAGGAATGGCACGATCGCATCGACCAGCAGACTGCCGCCGACCCCATTCTGATCGGGATCCCCGCTGGTGCCCATGCTGGCTGACAGCACGACTGAATATCCGGCAGCGTCATTTACCAGGCGCAGCACATCGATATTGCTGACGTTGGCCATGGTGAAGTCATAGGTGCCACCGCCCAGCAGGTGGATGGCATCCAGTGTCCCTGCCTCTGCCGTGCCGTCGATCACTTCGCCGGCACCCAGATCGCCGGCATTCAGGAAGAAGCTGTCGGCACCCAGCCCGCCGACCAGCGAATCGGTCCCCGCGCCCCCGTTGATTTGGTCTGCCCCGCCGCCGGCCAGAACCGTATCGTTCCCGGCACCCATGGCGATGATGTCATCCCCTGCGCCGGCGGTCAGCTGAAGCGCGGTTGCGGTTTCCGCCGTTGCGTCCAGATCCAGGGTTCCTGTGGTCAGGGCCGAGGCATCGACGATCATGGCTGTCCCGCCGGTCAGGGCGGCATCGTCGAAAATCAGAATTGTGTTGCCGGTGGGGTTGAGCAGCCGGATGGTTTCGATATTGCGCAGCCCGTCGGCGCCGAAATGGGCGAAGCTGACCGGCAGCCCCAGCGCCAGCGTATCGTTGCCCGCACCCAGATCGATAGTATCCGTCTGCTGGATCGAGGTGGAGGCAATGGTGATGCTGTCATTGGCAACCACAGTGCCGGCCACCGTGATCGATTCCACATTGGCGATGGTGCCGGAATTGCCCCCGAACGCATCGGCCAGAATCAGGGCATCCACGCCGGCATCCAGATCGACCCGATCGGTCGCGTTTAGCCGGGAAAACAGCGAGATGGTATCGTTGAAGCCGCTGCCGGTGATGGTTTCGAACCCGGCCAGCTGGAAGGACGAGGATGAGGTCAGCGTGGCGGTATCCCCGTTTGCCGAGGAGCCGATCACCCGTTCGATCCCGGATAGATTGTCGGTGCCCGTCCCATGGGAGACGGTGCCGATCCCCAGCCCGTAGCTAAAGATGATCGGTGTTGCCAGATCGGAGTAAACGGCCACATCGGCGCCGCCGACCCCTTGGCCATAGCCCATGAAGACGTTGGAGCCTGCACCGCCAAAAAACACGTCATTACCGGTTCCGGGGGATGGATCGCCGGTCAGGGTGTCATCGCCATCGCCGCCATAGAGGGTGTCATCCCCGGCGCCCGCTTCCACGGAATCGTCGCCTGCCAGGGCATAGATCACGTCGTTGGCCGCCGTTCCGGACAGGGGCTGATCATTGGCTGCCGTGCCATATATGCCGGGCGGTGGCGGTGGGGGTGGAGGGGGTGGCGGAGGAGGAGGGGGTGGCGGTGGTGGGGGCGGCGGCGGAGGACCCGCAGTCACCGTATCCTGGCCGGATGATCCACCATTGTTTGTGTCGGTCCGGTCCCGCGTCCCGAAGGGTCTGAACTCAGAATCCCAACCGGAATCGCCCAAGGAGACCGGTATAAAATTGGACACAGAATCCACATTCAGCGTCCCATCCAGTCTCGGCCCAAATGGACTAAAATAAAAATTTAGGCCAGCCATCGACCGCTGATTAGAACCCTCGCCGCCGGATACGGTTTCATTCTGCCCGGACGGGCTTGAGTCCGGGCCCGGGGTTTTGCTGTAAAACAACTCCCCCCGTCCATAGGGGCCACCCCGGCCATAGCTGTTGGGTGGCGGCGATTGGGACGGCGGACCGTCGATATTCAGCTGCCGGTCGTTTGCCGTCTGCTGATTGATAAACCCCTGTATGGTGTTTTGTATGTCCTTGACGAAGTTCGTCATCGCCTGATTGAGGGCCTGGGCGAACTGCTCGCCGCTGGGCATTTGACGTTCCTGGACCGACCGATCCAGGAACGTCTTGCTGCTCTGCAGGGCGTTGATGTACTGGAGCGCCCAGCTGGGGTCGAGACCGCCGGAAGAATCCGGCTTTGGCAGGTTGGGGGAAAAGACCCCGACCAGCTGCTGGATCGACGTGTTCAGATTCTTCAGCAGGGTGCTGCCCGGCGTATCCATCACGAAACTATAGCCGCCGACATCGAATTTGATGACGGATTGGCGGCCCAGCGGATCGGGCATCAGATTGACGAAGCCGTAGCCGCTGCTGTCGACCGCGCCGCTGACGGCAGTGCCGCGAATGCCGATGGTGCCGATCGGCGTGCGGATGGTCATGGCGTCGGATTCGGATGGGGCAATGTCGCCCGTCACCATCACAAACGCGCCTTTGACCAGCGACAGGCCCATGGTGCCTGACTTGGCCGCCGGGTTGAACACCAGCTCGTCAATCCGCAGCTGACCGTTTTCGCCCAGGGCGAAGTTGGTTTTGTCGATGAACTGGATGGATGTGCGTCCGCCCGGCTGGGTCGCCACCACATCGCCCTGGAAGATATCCAGCCCGGTCCGTCCGGCGACGATGGTGCCATCGGGGCGTGTCACCTGCACGGTCCCGGTAATCGCCTCCAGCCGCCCGACCGGCCCGGATGCAGCGCCGCTTGCCTGGGCAATCTGAAGCTCTGGGCCCTGGATTTCTGGGCCCTGCGCTTCTGGGCCTTGCAGTTCTGCGACCGATTGGTCCGGCTCGACACCAACGGATTCCGGAGCAGGCGTTGCGCGATCAAACGGTGCCATACCGTGCCTCGTTCCATACACAAATCGATTGCTTCGACACTACGCTAATTTCAATGAAATACCTAAATTTTAAGTGTTAACGCAAAGGGCCGCAGATAGCGTACCTGCGGCCCAAATGCTTGTTAAGAAATTGCCGGCGCTTATACCGCTTCGGCCTCGCGGCGCTTGGCTTCCTTGCGCCGCTCATTCGGATCCAGCTGACGCTTGCGCAAACGGATCGCTTTCGGCGTCACTTCGACCAGTTCCTCATCCTCGATATAGCTGATCGCCTGTTCCAGGGTCATCAGGCGGGGCGGGGTCAGGCGGATCGATTCATCCTTGCCTGCCGCGCGGATGTTGGTTAGCTGCTTGGCCTTCAGCGGGTTTACTTCCAGGTCATTATCCCGGGTATGCTCGCCAATGATCATGCCTTCATAAACCTCGGTGCCTGGTTCGACGAACAGCGGCCCGCGTTCTTCCAGGTTCCACAGGGCATAGGCGGTGGTGACGCCCCCGGCGTTGGAAATCAGCACGCCGTTGCGCCGCCCTTCGATCGGCCCCTTGTAGGGGATATAGCTGTGGAACAGCTTGGCCATCACGCCGGTGCCGCGCGTATCGGTCAGGAATTCGCCATGATAGCCGATCAGCCCGCGCGAGGGGCAGTGGAAGATGATGCGCGTCTTGCCGGCGCCGGTCGGGCGCATGTCGATCATCTCGCCCTTGCGTGCCGAAATCTTCTCGATGACGACGCCGGTATATTCGTCGTCCACGTCCACCGTCGCTTCCTCGATGGGTTCGAGGCGGTTGCCGTTCTCGTCCTCGCGGTAGAGCACGCGCGGGCGCGAAATCGAAAGCTCGAAGCCTTCGCGGCGCATGTTCTCGATCAGCACGCCAAGCTGCAATTCGCCGCGGCCTGCGACCTCGAAGGCATCGCGGCTCTCGCTGTCCGAGACCTTGATGGCGACGTTCGATTCCGCTTCCTTCATCAGCCGCTCGCGGATCACGCGCGACTGCACCTTGGTGCCTTCGCGGCCGGCGAGCGGGCTGTCATTGATCGAAATGGTGATCGAGAGCGTCGGCGGGTCGATGGGCAGCGCGGCAATCGCTTCCGTCACCTGCGGATCGCAGATCGTATCGGCAACGGTGCCTTCCTCAAGGCCGGCAATGGCGACGATGTCGCCCGCCTTCGCCTCGTCGACGGGAATGCGCTGGATGCCGCGGAAGGCGAGCACCTTGCTGATGCGGCCCTTTTCGATCGTGGCGACCTCGCCATCCTTCGGCTTGCGCAGAACCTGCACCGCCATGTTCGGCTTCACCGTGCCCTTTTCGATGCGGCCGGTGAGAATGCGCCCGAGATAGGGGTCGCTTTCGATGGTCGTCACCAGCATGGCGAAGGGCTCCGCGTCCGAGCCGTCGTTCAGCGCCGCAGGCTCCGGGAAGTGGCTGAGGATCTTCGCAAAGAGCGGCTTCATGCCGTGCTCCTTGGCGTCCGGCGCGTTCAGGTCTTCCGTCGCCCAGCCCTGCTTCGCCGAGGCGAAGATGGTCGGGAAGTCGAGCTGCTCGTCCGTTGCACCAAGGGCGGCGAAAAGATCGAAGGCCTCGATATGGACCTCATCCGCGCGGGCGTCCGGCCGGTCCACCTTGTTGATGAGGACGATGGGTTTGAGCCCCAGCGCCAGCGCCTTCGAGGTCACGAATTTCGTCTGCGGCAGCGGGCCTTCGGCCGCGTCCACCAGCAGCACCACGCCATCCACCATCGAGAGGATGCGTTCCACCTCGCCGCCGAAATCGGCATGGCCCGGCGTATCGATGATGTTGATGCGGGTATGGGTGCCGTCCTGCTCCCAGTCGACGCTGGTGCATTTCGCCAGAATGGTGATGCCGCGCTCGCGCTCGAGGTCGTTCGAGTCCATGACGCGCTCGGCCACCTGCTGGTTGTCGCGGAAGGTGCCGGACTGGCGCAGGAGCTGGTCGACCAGCGTCGTTTTCCCATGGTCGACATGGGCGATGATCGCGATATTCCGAATAGACATATGACCGCCGAAACAAAAACGCCGCTCAACCGCGCGATACCTTCTGGGGCGCGGGGGCGGCCGGAAATTTGGCCGGTTTATAGCCGCTCGGCGGCCATCCGGCAAGGTTTCCTTCGCAGGTGCGGCAAATGGGGCGGGGCAGGGATTATCCAGGGCCGGAGGCGGCTCATGGGGCCCTTCTGCGCAAATTGGCGCTGGCGGGCGGCAGGAATTCGCCCTAAATCCCGGCCATGTCCAGCGCCCCTCTCCAAAGCGCCCGCGCCTCGCGCCTTTACATCGTCTCGCTCGTCGGGATCTTGTGCCTCGTCTATACGGTGAGCCAGTTCCTGCGCTCGTCCACGGGCGTCATCGCGCCCAATCTGGCGGCCGATCTCGGGCTCCGGCCGGAAGGGCTCGGGATTCTCTCCGGCGCCTTCTTCCTGTCCTTTGCGCTGGCGCAAATCCCCGTCGGCATCCTGCTCGACCGCTATGGCGCGCGGATCACCATGATCGGCTCGGTCGGCATTGCCATCATCGGCTGTTTCGTCTTCGCCATGGCCGAGGGCGAGGCGGGGCTCACCCTTGCGCGTGTGCTGATGGGGCTTGGCTGTTCGGCCATGCTGATGGGCCCATCGATGATCTATCGCTGGTGGTTTGCGCCGGAAAAATTCGCGATGCTTTCCGGCCTGCAGATTTCCATCGGCACGATCGGCGCCTTGATGGCGACGGCGCCGCTCGCCTTCTCGACCGAGATGTTCGGCTGGCGGGCGAGTTTCGTGGGCGCGGGCCTTGTCACGCTCGTCCTTGCCCTGGCGATGGGCTTCATCGCGCGGGACACGCCGCCCGGCATCGTGCCGCCCGAGCGGCCGCATGAAACGCTCGCCCAGAGTTTTGGCGGCATTTTCGAGGTGATGCGCTGGCCGGGCGTCTGGCCCGCATGGAACACCGCATGAGCGCGGAAGACGAC